>JACDCA010000441.1 GCA_013694635.1 Acidobacteriota bacterium
TCCTCCATCAGCCTGTCGGCTTCCGGCGAGGAGAAGTAGTTGTGGAGCGCGCCACTGCGAGAGTGGAACAGTGAATACGTGAAATTGTCGGGGTCGTCGTAATCGGCGTTCCAGCGGCCGATCGTCAGGTCGATCGACGCATTGTCCTTCCATGTGCCGAGGAATGCCGGCATGTCGAGTGGCGCCGCAGCGACCTCAATGCCGAGATCCGACCACGTCTCGAACACGCCGGCCAGCAGCGACGCCGTGCGGTCGCGCAGCAGCGGCTGAATCGAAACGGCCAGCTCCGTCCCGGGCTCGATGCCCGCGTCACGGAGCGCGGCAACGGCTGCGTCGCGCGGCATGGAGGGCCACCTGCGCCCCGCGTCGTGCCCGAGCATGCCGGGGGGGATCAGTGAGGCGGCCGGCTCCGCGAAGCGGCCGAGGGTGCGCCAGACGAGATCGCGTGGCCTGAGGACGCCCGCGAGCGCGCGCCGCACCGCCGGCACGCGCGTCACCGGTCCGCTGGTGGCGTTGAACAGGATGAAATACGTGTTCTTCTTCGGCGCCTCGACGAGCCGCTGGCGCGACCCGGGATCGCGCAGAATCTCATCGAGCTGCTCCGGCAGGAGATCGCGCGCGAGGTCGATCTCGCCACTCCGGAACTTCCGTGCGATGACGGGCGGCTGAATCGATGGATGAAACTCGATGGCATCGAGGCGCGGCAGTCCGCCGCGCCAGTACGACTCGTTCCTCTCGACCACCACTTTCTCGGCGGTGAGCGACGCCAGGCGGAAGGGGCCGGTCCCGACCAGGCCTCTCGCTCCTGGAGTCGTCTCACGCGGACTGACGACGGCGGTGCTGCCCTCGGTCAGCAGCGCCGGAAGAATCGGCAGCGGCTCGTCGAGGCTGATGTGCAGTTCGGTTTCGCTGATCGCCGCCACGCCGGCGAGCTCGCTGGTGTCTCCGGCGCGGAATGCCGTCATGCCGGTGATCGCGGCAAACGCCGCGGGCAGGTTTGCGGCCGCGCGGCTGGACGTCTCGATCGATCGCTTCACCGCCGCCGCCGTCAGCGGCGTTCCGTCCGAGAAGCGGACGTCCCTGCGCACCGTCAGTCCGAAGACGCGCGCGTGCGGACCGGCCTCCCACCGTTCGCACAGCCACGGCACGAGGTGGCCCCTGGCGTCGGTCGCGAGCAGCGTTTCGAAGACCGTGGCGCCGATCTCGGACTCTTCGATGATCGTCGTGCCCACGGGGTCGATGGCGCGCACGGGGCTGGCCAGGGCAACGACCATCCGGCCTCCGAGCGGAATCTCGGCGTCGCGCCGGGCATCCTGCGCCTCCGTCCCCAGCCGTCCGGCTTCGTCAAGGAGCGCGTTTGCACGGTCGTAATCACCGACCAGGTTGGCGAGCGTCGCGGCGAGCGACAGCGTTCGCCGCAGGGTGTCGGTGGCGCCGGTTTCCCGCGCCAGCGGCAGCGCCTGCTCGACCCATCGCCGCGTCTCATCAGGCAGTCGCAGCTGCCACGCGGTTTCGGCCACGAACAGCAGCCCGGCGACGAGCCGCGCGGGGTCGCGCCGGTCCTCGTAGATCCGCACCGCGGCGGCGGCTTCGCGCCTGGCGCCGTCGACGTCTCCGGCCATGCGCTCCGCCCGCGCCAGGAGCAGCCGTGCATCTCCCTCGATCACGCGGTCGCCTTCCCATTCATCGTCGAGAAATGTCAGGGCGCTCGCGGCGGATCGCCTCGCCTCTTCTGCGCTGAACGCGTCGAGCGACGTGCGTGCCAGGCGCAGGGCGTACTCCACCGTCTTGTCGGGCACGTCACCCTGGAAAAAGTGATGCACCAGCTGCGGGAGGACGCGCTCGATGCGACCGGCATGACGCGCCTCCAGGAGCTCCGCGCACCGACGGTGAAGCGACCGCCGCTTTCGCGGTGACAGGCCGCCATACAGGACGTCGCGGACGACGCCGCTCGAGAAACTCAGCACGTCGCCGCGCGAGTCTCGCTCTTCCTCGATCAGTCCCTGCTCCACGAGCGAATCGAGGTGGTTGTCGATGTCACCCGCCTGCGCCAGCGCGGCAAGATCTTCTGCGTCCACGCTCCTCCCGATGACCGATGCGACCGAGAGCAGGTCGCGAAGCTCGGAGGGGAGCCGTCCGATCCGCTTCTCGACCGCCTGCTGAATCGTCGCGGGAAGCGTGTCAGCCGCGAGCGCTGCCTGGGCGGACAGATTCCACGCGTCGCTATGATCCTTCGCGATGCCGCCCGAGTCCATGAGCGACCGGACGAGCTCCTTCGTGAAGAACGGATTGCCCTCGCTCGCGTCGTGAAGCTTACGGACCAGCGTGTCGGCGACGCCCGTGCCGATGAGTGTTTCGAGAAACGCCTTGTGCTCGGTGGCCGAGAGCGGGCTCAGCACGATCGTGAGCGCCCGCCGTTCTCCCTGAAACGCTTCGATCAGCCGGTTGAGCGGGTGTCGCGAGTGGGTGTCGGTCGTCCTGTAGGTCCCGACGACCAGGATCGGCGCCGATCCCAGGCGGCGAACCAGGTAATCG
>JACDCA010000448.1 GCA_013694635.1 Acidobacteriota bacterium
GGCCTACAACGCGTGGGCGACAGCCTTCGAGCGGTATGTCGCCGGGCGCGCGGAGTAGGACGCGATGGCGGAGCGGAATGCGAGATGCGGAATGCGGGACGCGGAACGTCGGCGGTAGAATTCACTAACGGCGCGGCCGGAACGGAGCGAAAGCGAGTGAAGGGCGCCAGGCGGAGTGCAGGGGGCCCCGCCGATCAAACAATGGATAAATTAAAGGACGAGTGTGGAGTGTTTGGCATCTTCGGCAACCCCGAAGCCGCCAACCTGACGTACCTCGGCCTGTACGCCCTTCAGCACCGCGGACAGGAAAGCGCCGGCATCGCGACAGCCGACGGGCACCGCATGCGCGTGTCACGCGCGATGGGCCAAGTGGCTGACGCGTTCACTGGGCCGGCTCTCGAGGGTCTCCCGGGGCACCTTGCCGTCGGCCACACCCGCTATTCGACCGCCGGCGAAAGCCGGTTGCAGAACGCGCAGCCGATGCTCATCGAGTGCGCCCACGGCGAGATCGCCGTCGCGCACAACGGCAACATCGTCAACGCCCGGGAGCTGCGTGACGAACTCGTTCGCAACGGATCGATCTTTCAAACCAGCAGCGATACAGAAGTCGTCCTGCACCTGTATGCCCGTTCGAAGGCCCCTTCCGTCGAGGAAGCGCTCGTCGAATCGGTCTCACAGCTGACCGGGGCATTTTCGCTGGTCTTCCTCACAAAGAACCGGCTCATTGCCGCCCGGGATCCGCACGGTTTCCGTCCGCTGGCGCTCGGCAAGCTCGGGGATTCCTGGATCGTCTGCTCCGAAACGTGCGCCCTGGATCTCATCGGCGCCACCTACGTGCGCGATATCGAACCCGGCGAGGTGCTGATCATCAGCGACGGCGGCTTCCGGTCGATGAAGCCGTTCCCACAGGGCCAGCTCGCGCACTGCGTCTTCGAGCACGTGTACTTCGCGCGTCCCGACAGCTACGTGTTCGGCCGGAGCGTTAACGAAGTCAGGACCGAGCTCGGTCGCAACCTGGCGCGTGAGGCCCCGGCGCCCGCCGACGTGGTGGTTCCGATTCCGGACTCGGGCGTTTGCGCGGCCATCGGCTACGCCGAGGAGGCACATCTGCCGATGCGGATGGGGCTGATCCGGAACCACTACATCGGCCGGACGTTCATCCAGCCGCAGCAGTCGATCCGTCATTTCAGCGTTCGCGTGAAGCTGAATCCGGTGAAGAGCATTCTCGAAAACAAGCGGGTGGTGCTGGTCGACGATTCCATCGTCCGGGGGACGACGAGCCGCAAGATCGTCCGCATGGTGCGCGCGGCGGGCGCTCGCGAAGTGCATCTGCGAATCAGCTGCCCCCCGACCGTCTCGCCCTGTTTTTACGGCGTCGACACGCCGAGCCGTACGGAACTGATCGCGGCGACACACACCCGTGAAGAGATCTGCAAATTCGTCGAGGCGGACTCGGTCGAATACCTCAGCATGGACGGGCTGAAGGCGGCCGTCGGAACCGAACAGAATTCCTACTGCACGTCCTGCTATACGGGCATCTACCCGGTCGCTTTTCCGCGGGACGAACAGGCTTACCTGCAACTCGCACTCAAAGCAGTCGACTGAGATTATGAAGACCGCGTGCAGCGTCCTGGTGCTCGTCCTGTGCATGGCCTCCCTCCGCGCGCAGGAGCCGGCGGTCGCACCGGGTCGCGAGGCCGTCACGACCGAGCAAGTCAAGGCCGGCATCGAAAAGCTCGGCACTCTGGACTTCGCAGTGCGAACAGAAGCGGCGCGCACGGTACGCCGGGCCGGAGCCGTCGTGGCGGTGCCGCTGCTCAGCGCGGCGGCCCGCGCGCACAAGGACGGCTACGTTCGTTTTCGCGCCCTCGTCCTGCTCTCGGGCTTCAACGCCCCGAACACACGCGACGTGATGTCGGCGATGCTCACCGACAAGAACGACCGGCTTCGCGCCGTCGCCTACGCGTACTTCGCTCACAATCCGGATCCTGCTACGCTGCCGCGACTCATCGAGGCGTTGTCTCGCGAAGAGTCGGAGTTCGTCCGACCGGCCCTGACGCGCGCCATCGTCGCGCACGGTACGGACCCGCGTGCGCGTGAGACCGTCCTGGCGCTGATCATGAAAGGGCAGGACTTCTTTCGCAGCGCCGTGATCGAAGCGGCCGGCGACTATCGTCTTCCGTACGCCGTTGCTCCACTCAGCGAGATCGCGAAGCTGGACGGACCGTTGCAGGACGATGCGGTGATTGCGCTGGGGAAGATCGGTGAGAAGCGATCGCTCGATACCTTTGCGGCGCTGCAGCGGACCGCGCCAAAAACCACGCAGCCCGCGATCGCCGCTGCCATCTGCCTGCTCGGGGTGAACTGTGCGTCCCACCAGGGATACCTGAGTGACAGCCTGAAGTTCGGCACCGACCAGATCGGATATCAGGAGCTCGTCCGGAACGCGGCGTCCGCCCTGGGCGCGCTCGGTGTGAAAGGCAACCCCGCCGCCGTCACCACGCTCCTCGAACAGGGCGCGCCGAGTCGCGATCCCGCCAGGGCCGCAATCGCGCTGGCGCTCGGCACCGTTGCGCTGCGCAACACACCGTTGCTCCTGCAGGTGCTCGAGAAGGAAAAGGATCCCGCCCCAGCGCTCGAGCTTCTGCGCGAAGCGTTCGACATGCTCGAGGAAGATTTCGAGGAAGAGCGATTCTTCGCTCACGTCCGACGCACCTACTGGCAGTCCCCCGCCGCGTCGCCGGCGCGGAAGACTGCCGAGGCCCTCATCCGGAAGCTCGAGTTCTGATGGACTACCGCCAGGCGGGGGTCGATATCGACGCGGGCAACGAAGTCGTCCGCAGGATCCGTCACCTCGCCCGCGGGACTTTCACACCAGGCGTCCTCTCCGACATCGGATCATTCGGCGGGCTTTTCCGGCTGAACGCCGTGCCGTTGCGGGACCCTGTGCTGGTTGCCAGCGCGGACGGCGTCGGCACGAAGCTGCGGCTGGCGTTTCTCACCGGGATCCATACGACCATTGGCCGCGACCTGGTCAATCACTGCGTGAACGACATACTCGTCCAGGGGGCGGAGCCGCTCTTTTTC
>JACDCA010000450.1 GCA_013694635.1 Acidobacteriota bacterium
GCAAGTCGTTAGCCTGCTGGTCCCCTGTCCTTGCCAATCGCACCCTACGTGATTACAATGTAGTCACATGATAGCCAAGACCCGAATCGTGCAAATCGGGAACTCGAAGGGCATCCGTGTTCCCAAAGTGCTGCTCGAGCATGCCCAACTGCCAGACGAGGTGGAGCTCCAGGCCGAAAGTGGCCGACTGATCGTTCGTGCGGCTCGGGGTCCCCGAGCGGGGTGGGCCGCCGCCGCACGAAGCATGCACGATCGAGGCGACGATCAACTGCTGGATGCCACGACCGTCAGCCGGTTCGACGAAAAGGAGTGGCGGTGGCGGTAGCCCGGGCGCCGATCGCGCGCGGCGACGTGCACCTGGTCCGGCTCGATCCGACGCTGGGCAGTGAGATCCGGAAAACACGCCCTTGCCTGGTTATTTCGCCAGACGAACTGAACGAGCACTTGCGCACCGTCATCGTTGCGCCCATGACGACCGGTGGGCACGCGTACCCCTGGCGGATTACCTGCCGGTTTCAGAGCCGCTCGGGGTTCGTCGCGCTGGATCAACTTCGAACCGTTGACAGTGAGCGCCTAGTCAAGCGCTTGGGGCGGCTATCAATCGCGACGACGACAGACGTCCTGGAGACGTTGCAGGAAATGTTCGCCGAATAAGCCACGCAGGCTAACATCGAATGGAGCCGCCGCGCGCTGGCCCGAGAACGCGCGCGGCTCATTCGTGATCGTTAGCCCGATCAGGCTTGTCGGGACCCGATCGTGATGGGCTGAACCCGTTGGAGGCGAAGAATGAGAATAGTTGCTGCGAGTCTCGCGCTGGTGGTCGGCGCGTCACAAGCACCGATGATGGCCCAGTCAGCACGCGGCACTCGGCCCAACATCATCTTCATCATGACGGACGACCATGCGGCTCACGCCATTGGTGCGTACGGGTCTCAGGTGAACCAGACCCCGAATCTCGATCGGCTGGCGAAGGAAGGGGCCCTGCTCACCAGCGTGTTTACCACCAATTCGATCTGCACGCCGAGCCGCGCCGCGATTCTCACAGGGCAGTACTCCCACATCAACGGCGTCACAATGTTCAACCGGTTCGACAGTTCTCGTATGACTGTCGCGAGATTGTTGCAGCAGGGTGGGTACTACACAGGAATGGTTGGGAAGTGGCACCTTGGGAGTGACCCGATGGGGTTCGACAACTGGGAGATCCTTCCTGGGCAAGGCGTCTACAAGGATCCCGTCTTCTATACCGCGAGCGGTGAAAAAACATATTCCGGACGGTACGTCACTGACGTGATCACCGATCTCGCCATTGACTTCCTGAAGGGGCGGCCCCGTGAGAAGCCATTTTTCCTGATGATGCACCACAAGGCTCCCCACCGGCCCTGGGAGCCCGATGACGCACACGCATCACACTTCGCGGCACAGCGCATTCCTGAGCCTGTCACGTTCTGGGATTCGTACGCCACTCGCACGGACGCACTCCACGAGAACCTGCAGCGTGTCGCCGCGGACCTGACCAACAGAGATCTCAAGCTCAAACCGCCGGCTGGCCTGACGGCCGCCGAACTCACGCGCTGGCTCTTGATCAAGCCTGACTCAGTCACGACCGAGGTCGAGGAGCGAATGGTGACGCTCACGGGCGAAGCGCTCGCGCGCTGGAAGTACCAGCGATATATGCAGGACTACCTCGCCACGGTTCAATCGGTGGACGACAGCGTCGGTCACGTGCTCGAGTACTTGGACAAGTCCGCCCTCTCCAAGAACACGATCGTGATCTATACCAGCGACCAGGGGTTCTTCCTCGGCGATCATGGCCTGTTCGACAAGCGCTTCATGTACGAGGAGTCGATCCGGATGCCGTTTCTGGTTCGGTGGCCAGCTGCGGTCAAGCCCGGCACCAAGAGCCAGGCGATGGCGCTGAATGTCGACTTCGCGCCGACCTTCCTGGAGGCGGCCGGCCTGCCCGTTCCGGCCGACGTGCAAGGCCGGAGTCTTCTGCCCGTGCTGCGAGCGGCAACGCCAAGGGATTGGCGAACGTCGATGTACTACCGGTACTACCACGACCCTGGCAACCACAACACGAGAGCCCACTACGGCGTGCGCACCCGAACGCATAAGCTGATCTACTTCTGGACCAAGGATCAGTGGGAATTATTCGACCTCGTGAAGGATCCGTACGAACTCCACAATCTGTACGATCAGCCTGGCCAGGCTCAGCTCACGGAATCCCTCAAGGCGGAATTGGCGCGACTGAAGCGCGAGGTTCAGGATCATGATCAACTGGCGGATCGGCAGTTAGCAAACGGCGTCGACGGACTGGTGGCAGCGCTTCGAGGAAGATAACCCGGATGCGATTTTCGAGCACGGGCGTACCGGAGCGCGGGCTAACCTTGCGCTGCAGCCGTCGGCGGCCTGCGCGGTCGAGAGCCGCCGCGGCTGAGCGCAGCCGTTAGGCTGACGGTGAGGTTCCACGACGAAGTAGTCTCATCGTCACGCCAAATCGAGAATCCACATGGTTAAGCGGAAAGGCACGATTTGTCTGGTTGCGGTCGCCGCGACGTTCATAGCCACGGTTTCGGTCACGCCGCAGACGCGAGCGCTGGTGATCACCCGCGTCAACGTTGCTGATGTCCTCGACGGACGGATCCTGCCGAATAGCACGGTGACGATCAGCGGCAACACGATCACCAGCGTCACGGGGAACAGCACTCCCGCAGGTGCGCAGGTGGTGGACGGTCAGGGCAAGTTCCTCATTCCCGGACTCTGGGACATGCACGCGCACATGGAGGCGAGTGGAGCATCGTCGCTCCAGCTCTATGTGGCGAACGGCGTGACCGGCATCCGCGACATGGGTTCCGCCCTGGACCTCATTCTGAAGATGCGTGAAGCGACGTCGTCGGGCCGCGTGCTCGGACCTCGCATCTTCGCTGCGGGACCGATTCTCGATGATGCGCCGGGAGACTGGCCATTCAGAATGCGCGTGAAGACCGCCGAGGACGGCAGGGCCGCGGTTCAATTGCTCAAACGCCGCGGCGTGGATCTGATCAAGGTTCACGACCATACGCCTCGCGACGCGTTTTTCGCGATCGCGGAGGAGGCACGCCGCCAGAATCTGCCCCTCGCGGGCCATGTGCCACTCGGCCTGACGGTCGAGAACGTCATCGACGCCGGGCAACGCGATATCGAGCACCTGTCGAACCAGCGACTGTGGAGGCCCTGCTCGGGGGGCGCGACGTATTCGCCCGAAGCGTGTCGGCCGTTTTTTGCGATGCTGGCGCGCCGAGACATCTGGCAGACGCCAACGCTTGTTGCGACGTCCGAGATAGCGACGATCGGCACGCCCGCGTCCGCGGTGAGTGCCGACCACCTCGCCTACGCAAGCAGGTCTGTCAGAGAGATGTGGGCCGAGAATCAGGGATTGTTCGCCACACCCGAGGTTGTTCGGGCAATGAGGGCCGTCGCCGACGTCGCCGCTGTCGTCACGAAGGACATGGCGAAGGCCGGCGTTGGCATCCTGGCCGGCTGCGACACGATGATCGCCGGCTTCTGCGTGCACGACGAGCTCGCGGCGATGGTGCGTGGCGGCATGACACCCCTGGCAGCCTTGCAGACGGCCACGCTCAATCCGGCGCGATATTTCAGTCTCCAACAGACGCTCGGCAGCGTGGCGCCTGGGCAGAGGGCTGATCTCGTGCTGCTGGACGCGAATCCCCTGACTGATATCAGCAATGTTCGACGTATTCGCGCGGTCGTCATGGCGGGTCGGCTACTGGACAGAAAAGAGTTGGACAACGTGCTGGCGCGAGTCAAGATCGCAGCGAAGCAATGACGCATCGACGGGCCGGAAGTGGTGAGCAGCAGCCTAACAGGGGCTGGACCCGACGGCGGCCACGTATCGACGACGTGATGCGCTGCGATGATTGCGGCCGCCGCGGGTCAGCCCCAATCCGTTATACCGCCATCAACCATCGACCCACCGACGAGATGTTTAGCGCAA
>JACDCA010000467.1 GCA_013694635.1 Acidobacteriota bacterium
GACACACGCCGTCCTGGCAGCGCTCGGCTGGGCGCGCCGCCTGGTTGTCGCGACCATCCTGCGCTGGACGCAGCGGTCCATCCAGCTGCGCGAGCGCGCGCGGCTGAAGCAGGCGCTGCTCTATAGCCGTCTGCGCCGGGTTGCCCTGGCCATGGGCGATCGGCTCGTTGCCGCAGGACGTGTGGCGCACCGCGATGACGTCTTCTTCCTGACGGGCGAGGAGCTCGACCTGGTTGCGTCCGGCGGCGCGATGTTCCCGGATCACCTGGCGCCAATGATCGAGCTGCGCCGGCGTGCGCATGCGGAGCTCGGCTCGATCACGCCGCCCGATTCGATGGAGCTGAAAGTCGGCGACTACTTCCGTCCCGCCGAGCATGTCGCGCGGCCGGGCCTCGAACCATCAGCCACACGCCTCACCGGAGTCGGCGCGTGCGGCGGAATGACGACGGCGAACGCGGCAATCCTGCTCGACGTCACGGAGTCGCACAAGCTCACACCAGGCGACGTCCTGGTCACGCGCCAGACGGATCCGGGCTGGGGTCCGATCTTCCCGCTCATCTCCGGTCTCGTCATCGAGCGCGGCGGAATGCTGTCGCACGGCGCGATCATCGCGCGCGAGTTCGGCATCCCCTCGGTCGTCGGCGTCAAGGATGCCACCCGCCTCATTCCTCATGGTGCGCCGGTCATCGTGGACGGCAACCAGGGCATCGTCCGCGTAGGGGCGTTGTGATGATCGTGGACTATTTCCGGGAGCGCTTCCGGTTGCGGCTGTTCGTTCCGCTCGCATTGCTCATCGCCGCGGCTGCCTCGATGCCGCCGGTATCCTGGACTTCCTTTGCGATCGACGCCGGCTTCGCGCTGCTGCTCCTGGCGCAGTTCCGCCTCTGGGACGACCTCGCCGATCGCGTCCGTGATCGCGTCGAGCACCCGGGACGCGCGCTCACACGCGAGGGGGACGCCACGCAGGTCGTCGCCTTCTGCGGTGCGCTGGCGGTGCTGAATATCTGTCTGGCGGTGTGGCGCGACGGGAGCGGGATCGCGGTCGGCGTGCTGTCCGCCCTCGACGCAGCTCTCGGCGTCTGGTACCTCGCGCGCACGCGGCGCAGCATCGCCGGAGAACAGCTGCTGCTCGCGAAGTATCCCGCGATGATCGCGATTGTGGCGGGCGGCCGCCTCCTCGAAGCGCCGGTCTCGATCGCCGGGGCCGCGGCTGCCTTGTATCTCGCCGTGTGCGCGTACGAGGCATGGCACGACCCGGCCAGTCCACTGAGCCGGCTGGTCGGAGGACATTCATGAACGTCATCGATACCGCTGTCGAACGCGAGACCTGTGCCGCGCTGGCGGATGTGGCGCAGCAGCGGGCGTTTGCGTGGCCGGCAGGCTTCTTCGAATCCGTGTCCTGTTATTTGTGCGGATCGACCGACGCCCGCCCCTTCGTCACCGCGCAGGACGATCTCGGTGGCACGCCCGGGGACTTTCATTTCGTGCGCTGCACGCGCTGCGACCTCGCATACCAGAACCCGCGGGTATCGCTGGAGCACATCGGCGCTTACTACGACGACACCTACATCGCGCATCGGAAGAAGCGTGACTGGGGATTCCTCACCCCGCTCTTCGAACGCGCGATGAACAAGCTCGATGCAGCCAAGGATCACATCGCCTCCCGCTACGTATCCCTCGGAGCCGCCAGCGAAGTGCTGGACGTAGGCTGCGCGGTCGGGACGTTCCTCGATCGCCTCCGCCGCCGGTCTGGCGCGCGCGTGACCGGAGTCGATTTCAAGGACCTGAGCGCTACCCCCTCGCTGCAGGGCGCGGAGTTTCATTGCGGCCTCTTCTACGAAGCGGACCTGGCCTCGGACCGGTTCGACCTGGTGACGATGTGGCATTTCCTGGAGCATGACTACGATCCGTTGCGCAGCCTCGAGACGGCGCGCCGTGTGCTGAAGCCGGAAGGCCGGCTGGTGATCGAAGTCCCACGGCTCGACAGCCGGACGTTCACATGGTTCGGCAGCCGCTGGCCTGGCCTGCAGGCGCCGCAGCACACGGTGCTCTTCGACCGGGACACGCTCTTGCGCGCCGTGCGCCGGTCCGGGCTCGAGGTCGTCGACTACCTTCCCTACGGCGCGTTTCCTGCGTACTTCTACCTGTTCACTGGCGCCGCCTTCCGTCTCCTGAAGGGTCGCGGTCTGAATCTGGACAAGGCGATCGCTCCTTACTTCGCCGGGCAGATCCTTCTTCTCCCCTTGCTGCTGTTCGAAAAGCGACTCAACCTGGCGATGCAGACCGTGGTCTGCCGGAGGGCGCGATGAAACCGATCGCACAGGCTGTCATCAGCATGCTGCTGATGATCGTGACGGCGGTCGTCCTCGTGCCCGTTGGCGTGGTGACGTTGTTCCGCTCGCGCCGCCTCTACGCCCGTGTCGCGACCGTGCTGGCCCGGTGCATCCTGCGCGTGTACGGCGTCCGCATCCGGCTGCAGGCGCCACAGCGCGCCAAGGTCGGGGACCTCTTTCCTCGGTCGCAGGTCGTTTACATCTCCAACCACACATCCACGCTGGATCTCTTCATTCTCGTTGCGCTCGGGTTACCGGACTGCCGGTTCTTTCTCAGCGGCTTCCTGCGCAAGTGGATCCCACTTGGGTTCATCGCCTGGATGATGGGAACGTTCTTCACCGTTCCACAGGACCGGCCGGACGAGCGGACACGGATCTTCACGAACGCAGGCGACGTGCTGCGGCGGACGGGAGAGTCGGTCTATCTCAGCCCCGAAGGTGGACGTATTACCACCGGCGACATCGGGCACTTCAACAAGGGGGCGTTTCACCTGGCGACGGTCCTGCGCGTGCCGATCGTGCCCTTGTATTTCCACATCCCGCGCGAGGTCGACCCCGGCCTGGGGTATCAGACCGGGCGTGGCACCGTCGACGTCTACGTGCTGCCCGCGATTCACACCACCGACTGGAAAGAGACCGACGTGGTCGAGAACAAGGAAAGGGTCCGCGCGCTGTTCGTACGGACTCATCAGGAGCTGCGATGCGCGTGAACTCACACCCTCACGGATCGATGATCGACCTGCTGCGCGATCGCGCGGCTGCGCAGGGGGGAGACGCCGCCTTCACGTTTCTCGACGCGGGCGAACGCGAGCAGGTGTCGCTGACATGGGGGCAGATCGACGCGCGCAGCCGGGCGATCGGGGCGGTTCTTACCTCACTCGTCGAGCCGGGCGCGCGCGTACTCATCCTGTTGCCGCCGTCGGTGGATTTCGTGCCCGCGTTTTTCGGCGTTCTCTACGCCGGGGGGATCGCCATCCCCGCGTACGCGCCTTCGGCGGGGCGCGCCGACCGCTCGAGCACTCGCCTGCGCGGAATGATCTCGGACGCCGGCGTCACGCTCGTTCTCTCGTCCACGGTGATTCACACACGCGCGGCATTGCTGCACTCGCTCGTACCCGAACTGGCGGGCATGCGCTGGATCAATGTCGAAGAGGTGGACGATGACGCCGCCAAGTCGTGGCGTGTGCCCCGCTCCGGCCCGGGCACCGTCGCGCTTCTTCAATACACGTCGGGATCCACGTCGGTTCCCCGCGGTGTCGTCGTTACACATGCGAACCTGCTCGACAACCTGGCGCACGGCGCTGCGCTCGCGACGTACGACTCGGCGAGCGTCGGCGTGTCGTGGCTGCCGGTGAATCACGACATGGGGCTTATCAACGGTGTGCTCCAGCCTGTCTTCACCGGCTATCCGGCATACCTGATGTCACCCGCGGCGTTCCTGCAGAGACCGGCGCGCTGGCTGCAGGCGATCTCGCGGTACGGTGCGACGCACAGCGGCGGACCGAACTTCGCCTACGACTTGTGCACGCGCCGCATCGGCGACGAGGATCGGTCGGCGCTCGACCTGCGCACGTGGCGCGTCGCCTATAACGGATCCGAGCCCGTTCGACGGTCGACGCTCGAGAATTTTCACCGTTCGTTTGCTCCGTGCGGGTTCCGGTGGGATGCCCTTCGTCCCGCCTACGGCCTTGCGGAATCAACTCTACTCGTCACGAGCGGCCCAACCGACGGACCGGTGTTCGTGAACACGCCGGATGGACGGTCGCTGGTCAGCTCCGGCGTCATCGACGATGCGACGCGAATCCGTATCGTCGATCCGAAGACACGCGTCGTGCTGCCCGACGGCCAGGTCGGCGAGATCTGGGTGCGCGGACCGAGCGTTGCGTCCAGCTACTGGCACAAGCCGGACGAAAGCGCCCAGACCTTTGGGGCCGTCATTTCGAATTCGGGGGAAGGCCCTTATCTGCGCACCGGCGACCTGGGCTGCATCGTCGACGGGCGCCTGTTCGTCACGGGCCGCATGAAGGACGTGCTGATCGTCCGCGGCGTCAAGCATTACCCGCAGGACCTCGAAGCAACCGCGGAGCACGCGCATGCCGCGGTGCGTCCCGGATGTTGTGCGGCTTTTGCCGTCGAGCGCAACGGAGAAGAGTGTATTGCTCTGGTCGCCGAAAGCGATCCGGCGCGTGCCGACATCGCTCAGGAGCTGCATCAAGCCATTGCGTCGATCCGGCGTTTGGTCGCGGAGCGTCATCAGGTCGCACCGTGCGCCGTCGCCATCGTCCCGGCCGGGAGTCTGCCGAAGACCACCAGCGGCAAGCTCCAGCGCTTCCTCTGCCGCGACGGATTTCTCGGCGGCGAGTTCCAGCT
>JACDCA010000489.1 GCA_013694635.1 Acidobacteriota bacterium
ATACAGAATCTTCTCGCGAATCTGGCGGCGGGGCTTGCGGGGGCCCACGACGTGACCGTCATCGCTCCCCGGAGGAGCGGTGATGCCTCTTGGGACTCTGACCGGCGTTACACGGTTGTTCGCGCAGCCGGATGGACCTTCTGGCCTGTCCTGATGATTGCGTTCGGGTGGTCCGCGCTCCTTCATGCGATGCGGCGCCCGCCGGACATCATCGTCTGCGGCCACGTGCTGCTCGGTCCGGTGTGTTACGTGCTGGCCAGACTCTTCGGCGTACCGGTGGTTGCATTCGCATATGCGTACGAGATCCGCGCCCCCAGGATGCAACGGCTTGCAGGCTGGACCCTGCGACACTCGACAATGGTGGTGACAATCAGCGAGTTCACCCGGCGGGCTGTCATGGCGCACGGAGTGCTCGCGGATCGGGTGGCGGTGATCCATCCAGCGGCTGACAGCCGGCCGCTGCTGCCAACCGCAGCAGCCGCTCAGGGCGGCGAGATCGCAGAGCGCATCATCCTGACTGTGGCGCGGCTCGGAGAAATGTACAAGGGACACGACATGGCGATACGAGCCATGCCCCTGGTCCTCGCCCGCGAGCCGAATGCACGATACGTGATTGTCGGCGACGGGCCGCTCCGCGCGTATCTCGAACGGCTGGCGGCCTCGCTCGGTATCGCGCGATCGGTGACGTTTCTGGGGGAGCTTCCGGCAGCAGCGCTCGACGCCTGGTACGCTCGCGCTGACGTGGTCACTCTGCTCAGTCGAGAATCACCGATCGACGGCGGGGCCGAGGGGTACGGATTGACATTCGTTGAAGCGGGCGCCTGGGGAAAGCCCGTCGTCGGGGGTCGGTCGGGCGGAATCCCTGACGCGGTTGTCGACGGAGTCACCGGGTTACTGGTCGATCCCACGGATGTGGGGGCGATCGCGGATGCTCTGCTCCGCGTGCTCTCCGACGAAGCGTTGGCGCGACGCCTGGGAGAGCAGGGGCGCAACCGGGCGGTCAATGAGTCTTCATGGCCGAACTTTGTCGCCGGGTTTCAGGCTGTGGTCGACGCCGCGCTGGCGCCACCCGCGCTACTCGGAACAGTTGGATCGGCCGGCCCACGATGACGCCCGCGCGGATTCTCTACGTGAATCCCACCGGTCAACTCGGGGGAGCCGAGTACAGCCTTCTTGACCTCGCCTCGTCACTCGACGGCAGTCGCTTCGTTCCGACACTGGCCTGCCTCGGCGAAGGTCCGCTCGCCTCAGAAGCGGCGTTGCGGGGCCTTCGGGTGGTGCCTTTGCGAATGCCCCGGCAGTTCGCACAGCTCAGTCTGAAAGGGCAGCGAAGCGGCGCGGCAGCGCTTGCGGTTGCCGCAGCCTCGGCTGCGCCCGTGGCCTGGAGGCTGCGGCAGCTCGCCGCTGACGCCGCGATCGTTCACACCAACGGCAACAAGGCGCACGTGCTGGCCAGTTTGCCGGCGCGGCGCGCCCGGTTGATCTGGCATGTACGCGACTTCTGGCGTGATGGCGCGATCGAACGGTCCATGGCACGCTTCGCCAACAGCCGGGTCAGCGCGGTAATCGCGAACTCGACTGCCGTCCGCGCGCATTTGATCGGCCTGGGTCTTGTGGAGACGCTCGTTCAAGCCGTCCCGAACGGCATCGATATCGAGCGCTTTAGTCCCGATGGCAGCGTGGCGCCGTTGCGCGAACAGTTCGGTTGGTCTC
This sequence comes from Acidobacteriota bacterium, assembly GCA_013694635.1. Classification (GTDB taxonomy): domain Bacteria; phylum Acidobacteriota; class Vicinamibacteria; order Vicinamibacterales; family 2-12-FULL-66-21; genus JACDCA01. The sequence continues at coordinate 1,714 of JACDCA010000489.1, forward strand.
CACAGACGCCACTGGTTGGAATAGTGGGGATGCTCGCGCGGTGGAAGGGACAGCACGTGGTGCTTCGCGCGTTCGCCGACGTGCTTCGCCGCCGACCTGAGGTCAGGTGTGTCATTTCCGGCGATGAAATCTACGTCACGCGCGGTCAGACAGGCTTTGGCGCCGAGATACAGCACCTGATACGCGAACTGCACATCGAGCATGCGGTCGGATTGACAGGTTACCGCACCGACGTGCCTGCCATCCTCCGTGCGCTGAACGTAGTCGTCCACGCTTCGATCGAGCCTGAGCCTTTCGGGCGGGTCATTGCCGAAGGGATGGCGACGGGCAAGCCGGTGATCGCAACCGACGCCGGTGGCGTCCCGGAGGTTACCGGGCAGACCGGTGCCGCGGCGCTTCTGGTCCCTGCCGGTGACGTCCCCGCGCTGGCGAGTGCCATCCTGCGGCTACTGGATCATCCGGTGG
>JACDCA010000496.1 GCA_013694635.1 Acidobacteriota bacterium
GAGCAGTGGCTTCGCACCCTGGCCTCGCAGGGGGGCAGCGATCTGCTCCGGGTGGCGGGGGCGCCGCCAGCCGTCCGCGTGGACGGACGCGTCCAGGCGCTGACGGAAGGCCCGCTCGACGTAACGCAATACAGCACCTGCATCAGGAAATCACGATCACTCGCAAGCACGGTTCGTTCACCCTCGAAGAATCACTCGCGCGGCTGGTGCGGGAGGGGCTGGTCGAGCGGCGGGAGGCACAGGGGCGCGCGGTTCATGCCGAGGAACTCGAGGCGATGCTGAGCGCTGAAGGTTGCAAACATACCCGACTCAGCAGTTCCGCGGCATGGATGATGCTTCGGTCGACGCAGTAAATTGTGCGTCTCGCACATTGCAGGGAGGATCAGATGAAACTCGTTCGGCGAACGCTTGCAGTCTGTCTGTCGGTTCTGGTTTTGGCCCCCACGGCCAGCGCGCAGAACCATGTGATCGGCAAGAACGCGCTCGACAAGGCTGTTCAGGAGCGCGTAGCGCGTGATCAGTCCGACCGCGAGGCGATTCGGACGCTGCTTCAGCGCCCCGAGGTGCGCGAGGTCGCGGCTAAGGCGGGAGTGTCGGTTGAGAAGGCGGCGGCAGCAGTGGCCACGCTGGAGGGTCAGGACCTGCGCGAGATCGCGTCGCATGCCCGCCAGGTGAACAACGAGCTTGCAGGTGGCGCGACCGTCGTGATCACGACGACCACGATCATCATCATCTTGGTGGTGATCATCCTCATCATCGCCCTCGTGAATTGATGTTGTGCCGCGCGTCTGCGAGTGTGGCCGCCGCCGTCCTCGTGATGGTGGCGTCCTCGTCCGCAGGCGCGCAGCCATCTGCCCCCGCCGGGGTGACCGGACTCCTCGACGTTCCCTACATCCAGCAAAGCGAAGCCCTCTGCGGGGGTGCCGCGGCCGCCATGGTCATGCGGTACTGGGGGGAGACCGGTGTCTATGCCGAGACGTTTTCATCGCTTGTGGATCGGACCGCTGGCGGGATTCGCGGCGACGCGCTCCTGTCGGCGTTGCAGGCGCGTGGCTGGGATGCGCGTTCCTTTCGCGGCGATGCCGCACTTGTGGCCGCCCGCCTTGCCGACCGGCAGCCGGTCATTGCCCTGATCGAGGATCGTCCGGGGGCCTTCCACTACGTCGTGATCGTCGCGTGGGCGAACGGGCGGGTCGTCGTGCATGACCCGGCGCGCGTTCCCTTTCGAGTGCTCGACGACAAGGCGTTCGACGCGGCATGGCAGAAGTCCGGTCACTGGACGATGCTCGCTCTGCCCGGTGAAGGGTTGAAAAGAGCGACGGTGACGCCCTCCTCCTCAGCCACTGCAGGGCCATCCGCCGCTTCGGCTTGTAGTGGACTCGTCGACGAAGGGATTCGTAGCGCCGCCGAAGGCGCCTACCCGAAGGCGCTCGAGACGCTGCAGTTCGCCTCGGAACTGTGCCCGAACGCGTCTGCGCCGTGGCGGGAGATGGCGGGTGTGCATGCGCTTCAGGCGGATTGGGGGAAGGCGGCCGCTATCGCCCGCGTCGCCGTCAGCCGGGACGCGCGGGACATGCACGCGTGGCGCATTCTCGCGACGAGCCGCTTCGTGACCGGCGACAGCGCTGCAGCGCTGGACGCCTGGAATCGGATCGGCGAGCTCCTGATCGACCTCGTCACCGTCCATGGACTGTCACGCACGCGGCACGCCGCGGCGACGCAGCTGATGGGTCTCGAGCCGCAGACGTTGCTGACATCGCAGGCGCTCGCCGCCGCAAACCGCCGGCTCGACGAGCTGCCGGTGGCGCAGATGGCGCGCGTGACGTACCGCCCGCTCGAGAGCGGGCGGGCGGCGGTCGATGCAGTCGTCGTCGAACGTCCGCGCGCCCCAACCTCGCTTCCAAGTCTGGCCGTCGTTGGCGTCCGGACCCTCTCGGACCGCGAGCTGCGAGGGTGGGTCGCCAACCCCACAGGCGCGGGGGATCTCATCACCGCTTCATGGCGGTGGTGGGAGAACCGGCCGCGCATCGCGTTCTCGTCCGCCGCCCCCGCACCGGGCGCTGGCGTGATGCGGATCGACGTCTTTCGCGATGTACAAACGTATGAGGACACGTTGAACACTGAACGACGAGCGACGAACGTTCGTGAGGTGCGTCGCGGTGGTGCAGTGTCTGTGTCGAACTGGACGGCGACCAGCCTCCGGTGGCAGATTGGCGCGGGCGTCGATGCCTGGGCGGAACGTGGGAAGACCCTTTCGATCAACGCAGGTGCGGATCAGCGGCTCGCCGGCGACCGGCTTTCACTGCACGCAGGCGCAGGCATGTTCGCGGGCAGTTTCACATCCTGGACTGCAGCCGCCGGTGCCCAGTGGCGGTCGTCCGTTCGTCACGAAGGGCACGTCCTGCTCACCCGCGCTGGCGTCGACGTGGCGTCCGCGCGTGCGCCATTCGCGTTGTGGCCGGGGGCCGGCCTCGGGCACGCGCGGGGCGCGCTGCTGCGCGCACATCCGCTTCTGGACGACGGGGTCATGACGGGGGACGTATTCGGGCGGCGTGTGTACCACGCCGGGTCCGAGTGGCGGCGCTGGTTCAAGCCGGGGCCGCGCCTCGTTCCCATCGCGCCGGCGGTTTTCGTCGATGTCGCGCGCGCGGCAAAGCGCCTGCAGACCGGCGCCGCGTGGCACGCGGACACAGGTGCAGGCATCAGGATCGCGGTGCCGGGCAGCGGCGTCCTGCGCATGGATGTCGCGAAGGGTCTTCGCGATGGTGAGACAGTGTTTTCGATTGGGTGGATGAAGTAGAACAGTGCTACGTGCTACGTGTTGAGAGCTGAGAGCTGAGAGCTATTACAGCGACCGGCCGATGCGTTCCTGCAGCTTCTCCCGATACCCCGGCTCAGCGTCAGGCGTGTACCGTTTTTCAGGAAGACGACGTATTCGCCGTTGAACCAGCGCTGCAGTTCGCGGACGCGCTCGATGTTGACGATGTGCGAGCGGTGGATGCGGTAGAACGTGTCCGGGTTGAGGCGTACCTCGAGCGCGTTCATCGTTTCCCGGAATAGATGCGCGTCAGTGCCGACGTGCAGCTTGACGTAATTGCCGGCGGCCTCGATCCAGTCGATCTCCTCCGACCGCACAAAAAACACGCGCCCGCTCGACTTGATGACAAACCGTTCGAGCTTCTGCTGCGGAGGCTTGAAATCCTGGACAATAGCGAGCAGCCGCCGTTCGAGCTCGCCGCCCGAGCGCTGCTCGAGCTGTTGCCGCGCCCGTACGAGCGCCTGGTGAAAACGATCGCGGTCGAACGGCTTCAACAGGTAATCCACCGCGTGGACGTCGAACGCCTTGATGGCGTACTTGTCGTACGCCGT
>JACDCA010000635.1 GCA_013694635.1 Acidobacteriota bacterium
CTCTCGCCGTGCAGCTCCGCCGTCAGGCGGAGATTCGTCCGCGTTGGAAATCCCGCTCCGATTCCCCAGCGGACATCGTTGGTCAGATCGATCCCGTCCGGATCCCCCCGGACGATGAATCCTGCGAAGCCGGACAGCTCAACCCGCTGATTGAGCTCCCTGCTCACAATCGCGTCGAGGGCGAAATCGACTTTGCCGATGCCAACGCCCTCCTCATCGTCTTTCGCGGTCGGAATCTTGATCATTCCCCGAATGGCGATTGCCGCCGGCTGCAGTCGCCACGGGGCCATGAGGTTGATCTTGGCTCCGAGCCACAGGTCGCCGAGCGGGTTCCCCGACCATCCCTGTCGCACGAACGGGAACTCGTTGACCGGGCCCCCTGCCTGGGGGTTGCTCGTGAACACCGGCCGCACGTCGCGATCGATCCGCCGCAGAACCTGCCATGCGCCGAACAGCTCCGCGCGGTCGCCGACACCCACGCCGAGCGTCACCGGCCAGTTCGAGACGTCCGTGAAGCCTTCCTTGTAGTCGAAGTTCACCCGGTACGCGCCGAAGGACCACTTTCGCGCAGGCAGTACCTCGCCGGTCGGTACGAACCACAGCCCCGTATCCCCGTCGACCGTCGTCGTTCCCACCCGCGTCGCAGGCGCTGGCCTGGCGTCCTGCGCCAGGGCCGCCGCCGGCGGCAGCAACGCGAGAATCGTCGCGACCGAGAATGCCCGGATTCCTCTGTCTCTGTCCATCCGTCCGCCCTCTCGCCTCAGTCAAAGTGGCCCCCGCCCGGCCGCAATGGATGAGGTTAGAAACTCATCCAGTATCGCATGGACAGGTCTCCAGCGCTTGAGGGAGGCGCGCGGGAACAACCCGGTCCAGTCTGCTCTTACTGATTGAAAGTAAGGTAGTTAACTGGCAGATTCGGGTTTGCGCTGGCGGCCGAAGATCCACGCGATGAGGATACTGAACCCGTACAGCACGAGCATCGGACCGGCCATCATGAGCTGGGAAGGAATGTCTCCGCCGGGGCTCAGGACTGCCCCGAGGATGAAGATGATCAGAATCGCGTACTTCGTGTTCTTGATCAGGAATCTGGCACTGACGACGCCCATGCGGGAGAGGGCGAGGACGAGGACCGGCATCTGGAAGATCGCCGCGAAGCCAAGGAGCATCTTCACGTATAGCGCGAAGGTTGGCCCCAGCTTGGGCATGAACTTCACAAGGTCGGACTCGAAACTCAGGAAGAACGTCCAGGTATACGGAAATGCGATGTAGTGCGAAAAGGCGGCCCCGGCGAAGAAAAAGACGCTCGAGAACAGGACGAACGGGATGGCAAATTTCTTCTCATGGGCGTAGAGCCCGGGGGCGATGAAGAGCCACAACTGCCAGAGGATGAACGGCATCGCGATACAGAGCCCTGTGAGCGCTCCGACCTTCAGATACAGCATGAAGATCTCGGTCGGCTCGGTCGCGATGAACGTTCCGCCGTTGGAAAGCATCGCTTTCAGAGGTCCGATCACGAATGCGAAGATTTCCTTGATGAAAACGAAGGCGACGACGCAGCCAACGAGAGCGGCGAGAACCGCCAGGATCAGACGTTTTCGCAGCTCGTCGAGGTGCTCGAGAAACGACATCCGGCCGTTGTCGTCCAGGGCGTCCCGATCCGTGAGCTGGATCAGGGAGTCGTCGTCGGGAACGTCTGGAGACGAACGCGGAAAGGGTACGAGCGCCATCAGACCTCAGGCCTGATCGGCTGGCCGGCGGGGCACCGACTCGTCCACGTGCACCGGCACGCCGGGCTGTTCAGGGGGGACCTGCCGCTCGGCGGACCGCTCGTCCTCGACCCGGATCTCCTCGTCAAGGGTGTTCTTGAGCTCGTTCGAGGCCCGCTTGAATTCGGACAGGCTCCGCCCCAGCGATCGGCCCAGCTCGGGGAGCTTCCGCGGCCCGAAGATGATCAGCGCGATCACCATGATGATGATCAGCTCGGGCATCCCGATCGATCCGAACATGGGGGAAGTCCTTGAAAAACCTGAGGTTGAAGAGCTGGCCCGCGGAGCGGCCGTATCCTAGGATTATAGGAACGGGCCGCCGGTGGGGTCAAGCGTTGAGCACGCATTTTCGCCCCGAAGTTATTGCGGCCGTGACACTTGGTCTGTTACGATCTTTCTATGCGGAGCCCCCGGCTTTCTACTGCGGCGGTCCTGGCCGTGCTGTTGTCGGCCGTCCTTGGCGGCGTCTTCGGCTCGAGCGTCGTCTCGACGCAAGACGAGCTTTCCCAGCAATACCGCGTCTTTACGACTGCGCTGTCGGCAATTGATCGCGAGTACGTCGAGAAGGTGCCATCCGACCGGCTGGTTTACGGCGCCATCGAGGGCATGCTCAAGACGCTCGATCCGCATTCGAGCTTCTTCGATCCGAAGCAGTACCAGCAGATGCGCGAGCGTCAGCAGGGGAGCTACTACGGTCTCGGCATCACGATTCAGTCGATCGAAGGAGACATCACCGTGATGTCGATCTTCGAAGGGTCCCCGGCGTTCAAGCGCGGCCTCCGGCGCAGCGATGTGATCGCGCGCATCGAAGGGGAAGACGCCAAGGGCTGGACGACCGAGCAGGCGGTCAAGAAACTCAAAGGGCCGAAAGGCACGTCGGTAAACATCTCGCTGCGTCGCCGCGGCGCCGACGATCTCGTGAACATGGACGTCGTCCGTGACGAGGTGAACATCACCACCGTCCGCGGCGCCTTCATGCTCGACAACGAAACCGGCTATGTGAAGCTTGCGGAATTCTCGGAGACCTCCGACCGCGAGCTCGGGGCCGCGCTGCAGCAGCTCAGTGGCAAAGGGATGAAGCGCCTTCTGTTCGACCTGCGCGACAATCCCGGTGGCCTCCTCGATCAGGCGATTCGCGTCTCGAATCGGTTCCTGCCCCAGGGGGACCTCATCGTGTACCAGCGCGGACGCGTCCCGAATTCCGACCAGGACTACCGTGCGACGGAGAAGAGCGATTACACGAACCTGCCCGTCGTCGTGCTGGTGAACCGTAACAGCGCCAGCGCATCAGAGATCGTCTCCGGGGCGCTGCAGGATCACGACCGCGCCCTCGTCGTCGGCGAAACGACCTTCGGCAAGGCGCTCGTGCAGTCGGTCTATCGCATCAGCGAGGGCGCCGGCGTCGCGGTCACCACGGGGCGCTATTACACGCCGAGCGGGCGGATGATTCAGCGGCCCTGGGACGGCAGCTTCGACGAGTACTTGACCTACTCCTGGCGTGAACAGAAGGAAGATCGGCCGCGTTCGAGCGCGGACTTGAAGTACACGGACGCCGGCCGCAAGGTTTACGGCGGCGGTGGCATCGAACCCGACAAATTCCTCGCGGGTCCGGTGGAAGGCTTCAATCCCACGCGATTCGGGCGCCAGTTGTTCGGCCGACAGGTTTTCGCGAACTTCGCGGACCGGTTCACCGCGGAGGGTGATACGCGACTGAGCGCCGCCAACAAGAACA
>JACDCA010000506.1 GCA_013694635.1 Acidobacteriota bacterium
AAGCAGGACGGCGCGGGCGGCGGGGAGTGTGGGCGCGAGCGCAGACTTCGAGGACGAGGGCTTCTGGGTGTCCGTACTGCCGTTCAAGTACAGCGGCGGCGATCCCGATGTTGGCGCGCTCGCGGAGGGATTGTCGGAAGAGATCGTCACGGGGCTGTCGAGGTATTCGTACCTCAAGGTGAGTGCGCGCGCGGCTGCGTCGAAGGTGACGGCGCGGTATCTCATCGAGGGCAGCCTCCGGCAGGCGGGCTCGCACTTGCGCCTGGCGGTGCAACTGGTCGACGCGACGACTGGCGCGCACTTGTGGGCGGAAACATATGACCGTCCGTTTCAGCCCCATCAGATCTTCGCGCTGCAGGACGATCTCATTCCCCGCATCGTCTCGACGTGCGCGGATGCGTTCGGCGTGCTCGCGCGCAGCATCAGCGAGGCCGTCCGCGGCAAGGACGCCAGCCTGCTGACGCCGTACGAAGCGCTCATGCGCAGCTTCGGATACCACCATCGGCTGACGCCTGTCGAACATGCGGAGGCGCGCACCGCGCTCGAGCGCGCCGTCGAGCAGGCGCCGGCGAACCCGGGTTGCTGGGCCATGCTGTCGTGGACGTATTCACACGAGTACGGTCATGGATTCAACGCGGCGCCCGGGTCGCTCGATCGAGCCCTGACCGCGGCGCGGCGCGCCGTGGACATCGCGCCATCCAATCACCTCGCACAGCAGGCGCTGGCCGTCGCGCATTTCTTCCGAAAGGAAATGGCCGCGTGCCGCAGTGCCTGCGAACGAGCGCTGGCCCTCAATCCGCTCGACGGCAGCAACGAGGCCATCTTCCTCATTACGTTCATGGGTGACTGGGAACGCGGCACGACGCTCATCCGCCGCGCCATGGAGCTCAATCCGCACTATCCGGGCTGGTACCGGGTCGTGCTCGCGCTCGATGAGTACCGCAAGCGCAACTATCGAGCTGCCATCGACGAGGCCGTGAAGGCAAATGTGCCGGGGATTTTCTGGACGAACGTGGTGCTGGCGCAGGCATACGGGCAGCTCGGGGAAATCGACGAAGCGCGTGAGGCCCTGCGCGATCTGCTCGTGCAGAAGCCGGACTTCCGGACATCCGCCGAGGAAACCTTCGGGAAATGGTTCGACAGAGACCTCGCCGCGCACAATCTCGACGGACTGCGCAAGGCCGGACTGGACGTCGCATCCGCCCTGCATCGGGACGCGCCTTCGACCGTCGGTGACGCGCCTGATGTCTCGGATTCCGGTGCGGTAAGGGCGGCCGATGGGTTCTGGGTCGCGGTGCTGCCGTTCAAGTATCCGGGCTCCAACGCCGACCTCGCCGCATTAGCCGAAGGCTTGTCCGAGGAAATCGTCACCGGGCTGTCGCGCTTTTCCTATCTCCGCGTCATCGCGCGCAGCTCCACGTCGCGATACGCCCATACCGCTGCCGACGTGCGCACGGTCGGCAAGCAGATGGGCGCCCGCTACGTCATGGAAGGAAGCATCCGGCAAGCGGGAGCCAACTGCCGGCTCGCCGTGCAGCTCGTGGATGCCGTGAGCGGCGTCCACCTCTGGGCGGAGACCTTCGACCGCCCATTCCGACCCGACGACATCTTCGCGCTGCAGGACGAGCTCGTTCCTCGCATCGTGTCGACTGTCGCCGACCAGCATGGCGTGCTGGTACATAGCATGAGCGCCGTCATCGCGAAGAAGAGCGACACGGAGTTGAGCCCGCATGAAGCCGCGCTCACGGTCTTTGGTTTCCACGAAAGAATGACCCCAGGCGAGCATGCAAAGGTGCGCGCGACTCTGGAGCGTGCCGTCGAACAGGCGCCAGACGACGGTGATTGCTGGGCCATGCTCGCGACGCTGTACAGCGACGAGTACATGTTCGGGTTTAACGCGCTGCCCGATCCGCTTGGACGCGCGCAAGCCGCCGCGCGTCGCGCCGTCGAGTTGTCGCCGTCCAGCCCGCTGGCCAGTCAAGCGCTCGCGCAAAGCTTGTTCTTCAGAAAGGAGCTGCAGGCGTTCCGTCCGGTCGCCGAACGCACGATTGCGCTGAATCCGATGGACGGAGCAACCGGCGCTTTCATAGGACTTCTGCTCGCGCTTTCCGGTGACTGGGAGCGTGGCAGCCACGTGGCAGATGCTGCCAGGAAGCTGAACCCGCATTTCCCCGGCTGGTATTGGCTGGCGCCGCTCTTCCACGCGTATTACAAGGGCGATTACCAGGCGGCAGTCGGCTTTGCGATGCGGGTCAACATTCCTGGGTACTTCTGGGTGCCGCTGGCCGCCGCCGCGGCCTTCGGGCAGTTGGGTGATGTCGAGCAGGCACAGAAGGCGATTCAGGCACTGCTCGCCATTCGTCCGGATTTCGGCGCGACCGCACGCGCCGAGTTCAGGAAGTGGATGCAACCGGACCTGGTCGAGAAGTATCTGGACGGTCTGCGCAAGGCGGGCCTCGAGATCGCCGACACGTCCGTCCCTGCGCGCACGGCTTCCACGACGCCATCGATTGCCGTGCTCCCTTTCGCCAATTTGAGCGCAGAGAAAGATCAAGAATATTTCAGCGACGGACTTGCCGAGGAGATCATCAACCTGCTCGCGAACGTGTCCGGTTTGAAAGTGATCGCGCGCACGTCGGCGTTCGCGTTCCGCGGCAAGGAACAGGACATCCGCGAAATCGCCGGCGCGCTCGGCGTGACCACTGTGCTGCAGGGCAGCGTCAGGCGTGGCGGCAGCCGCATCCGCGTCGCGACGCAGTTGATCAACGCGTCCGACGGCGCGCACCTCTGGTCGGAACGGTTCGATCGCGAGATGACCGAGGTCTTCGCGTTACAGGATGAGATCGCGGCCGCCATCGCCGGCGCGTTGAAGGTGAAGCTGACGGGGCAGTCAGCCACGGCACGCTCGTACGACCCGAACCTGGCCGCGTACGAGGCATTTCTCAAGGGCCGGCATCACTACTACCAGTTCTCGCCGGAGCATTTCACCAGCGCGGAACAGGATTTCATGCACGCGATCCAGTTGGACCCGCAGTGGGCCGAGCCTCACGCGGCGCTTGCCGACTTGTATTTCGCGCTCGCCTTCTACGGCTGGCGGCCGTTCGAAGGCATGATTCCGCGTGCCCGGGCCGAAGCCCGCCAGGCCCTCGACCTTGTACCGTCGCATCCGCTCGCCCACGCCGTGCTTGGCATCATCGCCGCCCACCACGACTACGACTGGTCGGAGGCCGCAGACCAGTTCCGGCGCGTCCGGGCTTCCGAATTGTTCCCGCATCCGAACGTGCACTTGCTCAGCCTGTTCTATCTGTTGTCGCTGGGACGATTCGACGCTGCGCTCGACGAGGTGGGGAAGGCGATCGCCCAGGACC
>JACDCA010000530.1 GCA_013694635.1 Acidobacteriota bacterium
GACCAGCGTGTCGGCGTCGAATTCGACGTAATCGAGCACTTCTTTAACCGTATCTCCCTTGATGACGGCGTCGAGGACGACGTTGCCGCGTTCGTCGAGGCTGACGTGAACCGCATGGGTGTCGCCCAACAGGTTGTGCAGGTCACCAAGGATTTCCTGATACGCCCCGATCAGGAACACGCCCAGGTAATACGGGTCCCCGTTCACGGCGTGCAGCGGCAGCGTGCGCTTCACGTCGCGGCGGTCGATGAACTGGTCGATCTTGCCGTCCGAATCGCAGGTGATGTCGCCGAGGACGCCGTGTTGCGTCGGCGCCACGTTCAGCCGGTGGATCGGCATCACCGGGAACAGCTGCTTGATCGCCCAGCTGTCAGGGCACGACTGAAAGAGCGAGAAGTTGCAGAAATACGTGTCCGCCATCGCATCGTCGAGCCCCTGAAGATCCTCCGGGACGTCGTCCATGGCGCTCACGAGCTTCTTCAACTTCACGAGAATCGCCCAGTACAGGTTTTCCGCCTGGCAGCGCTGCTCGAGTGGCAGGTAGCCGCCGCTGAACAGGTTGAGCGCCATGTCGAGCGCCTGCTGCGCGTCGTGATAACTCTCGAGCGCGTTGCGCGCATTGAGATTCTGGTACGTCTCGAGCAGGTCGATGACCGGCTGCTCCACTTCTTCCGGCTTGATCGACTCGGGAATCTTCTCTTCGCCGAACGCCGAGACGCCGAGCACATTGAAGATCAGGACGCTGTGGTAGGCGACTATCGCGCGGCCGCTTTCCGAAATGATGTTCGGGTGCTTCACCCCTTCGTCGTTGCAGACCGTCTGGATGTGGTACACGACGTCGTTAGCGTATTCCTCGAGCGTATAGTTGACGCTCGATTCGAAGTTGGTTTGAGAGCCGTCGTAGTCGACGCCCAGCCCGCCGCCGACGTCGAGGTACTCGAGACCTGCGCCAGCCTGTACCAACTCGGTATAAATACGGGCCGCTTCGTTGAGTGCCCCTTTGATGATGCGGATGTTCGGGATCTGGCTGCCGAGGTGAAAGTGCAGCAGCTTGAAGCAGTCCTGCATGCCACGTGACTTGAGCTCTTCGAGGCCGCGCAGCACTTCGGCCACGGTCAGGCCGAACTTCGAGCGGTAGCCGCCGGAACCCTGCCACCGTCCGCCACCCCGGGCGGCCAGTTTCACGCGCATCCCGATATTGGGACGCACGCCGACGCGCTCCGCGTACTCCAGGATCAATCCGAGCTCGGTGTACTTCTCCACGACCGGGATCACGGTGCGGCCGATCTTCTGCGCCAGCATCGCCATCTCGATGAACTCGGCGTCCTTGAAGCCGTTACAGATGATGGGCGTGTCGTTGTAGGCCTGGGCCGCGACGGCGAGAAGCTCGGGCTTCGAACCGGCCTCGAGCCCGAACCCGTACTCCCGCCCGAAGTCCAGCACTTCCTCGACGACCTGGCGCTGCTGGTTCACCTTGATCGGATAGACGCAGATGTAACGGCCCTCGTACGCGTGCTGCGCGATGGCAGTGCGGAAGGCGTGGTAAATGTCGTCGACGCGGTGTCTGAGGATGTCCTTGAACCGGATGAGCACCGGCAGATGGATCCCGCGAAGCATCAGGTGATCGGTGAGCTGTTTGAGGTCGATCGCCCTCTCACGGTCCTTCGTCGGGTGCACGAGGACATGCCCGGCCGGCGAAATCGAGAAGTACCCCTTGCCCCAGCGCTCCACCTCGTAGAGCTCGGTGGCGTCGGTGACGCTAAACACGTAACCGGCCTGCCAGTTGTGCTGATTCCGCGTCGAAGGAGTGCTCACGCGCAACATGATACGGGTTAAGTTCTGGATTTTCTAGCTTTCCGCGACATCCATACCCGACTTCGCGCTCTGGTGCCCGGCTCCGATCCGATTGCCCGGTTGCGGAATCCACCTGCGCGGATGCGGGACACCGTTACTGCTGAACGTTGCCTGACTCCAACTGGGATGAGCGGCGGTTCGGAGTGACAAAACGGCCGTTGACGTGGGCAGGACGACAGATCGGGCGCCTCCAGGCGCACTCACGCGATGTTGGCGGGGCGAATGCAGTCTCGCGATCGTCCCTCGATGACGACGAAATGCCTCCGGCTTACGTCTAACCGGTGCAAAGCGCGATGAAGCCGCCTGCCGACCGACACCTCGACCTCAGTGGCGCGGGATGCGACCTGCCACTGCCGGCGCGCCCGCGTCACGCGGTCGGCTGGCCGTTGCTCCTGTTTGGGGCCACCCTGCTCGGTCTGGCATCGGCCGGACTCGCGTGGCAGCTGTCAACCTGGCTCGGGCGGTCGATCACCGGCTTCGCGCTCCTGGTTCTGATCAACTGCACCTGCTGGTATGCCGCCGCGGCGGCGGTAAATTACGCGCTCCTGTATTACCGGCAGTCCAGGGAGCGCGCGGTGCGTGCCTCACATCTGGAAACCCGGCTCGTGGAGGCACAGCTCAAGACCCTTCACCAGCAGCTGCATCCGCACTTTCTGTTCAACACGCTGCACGCCATTTCGACGCTGATGCACCGCGACGTGGACGCCGCCGATCGGACGCTCGTGCGTCTGAGCGACCTGTTGCGGCTCACGCTCGAGCGGCTCGGCGAACAGGAAGTCACGCTCGGCGCCGAGCTCGACTTCCTCCGCAAGTACCTGGAGATCGAACGAACACGTTTTGCCGACCGCCTCGTGGTCCGGTACGAGGTCCAGCCCGAGGCGCTCGACGCGCTGGTGCCGACGCTGCTGCTGCAGCCGCTCGTCGAGAACGCGATCAAACACGGTGTCGCGCGTAAAACGGGGGCGGGTCACATCGACATCACCGCGCGCCGGGATCACGACAAGCTCTGGATCGAAGTGCGGGACGACGGAGTGGGCCTCTCTGAGGACGCGCTGACCGCCCTGCAAAAGGGGATCGGCGTCTCGACCACACGCGCGCGCCTGCAGCACCAGTTCGGCGCCGATTACCGCTTCGAGTTTCACCGACTGGCGCAGGGTGTCGGTGTGGTCGTGGCCGTTCCATGGAGAGTACGCCCTTTCGAGGGCATACACGACGTTCAGGGGGAGCAGCATGAAGAAGCTACGCACAGTGATCGTGGACGACGAGCCGCTCGCAAGGGAACGCCTGGCGAGCCTGCTTTCGGCCGAACAGGATATTGAGGTCGTCGCGCAGTGCCGTGACGGCGAAGAGGCAGTGGCGGCGCTCGAGCAGCACACGCCCGACCTGGTGTTTCTCGACGTGCAGATGCCCGGCCTGAACGGGTTCGAGGTCCTCGAGGCTGTGGGCCCCGAAAAAATGCCGCTCGTCGTCTTCGTGACCGCCTACGACCAGCACGCGCTGCGCGCCTTCCAGGTGCGCGCGCTCGACTACCTCCTCAAGCCCTTCGACCGCGACCGGTTCAAGGACGCGCTGCAGCGGGCGCGGGCCCACATTCAGCGCGATGAAACCGGTGACCTCGGCCGACGGCTGCTCGCACTGGTGAAGGATCTGCGCCGGGACCAGCCCAAGACCGACCGGCTGGTCGTCAAGTCCGGCGGGCGGCTCTTCTTCCTGCGAACGGATGAGATCGACTGGGTGGAGGCTGCCGGCAACTACGTCCGGCTGCACGTAGGCTCCGCTTCCCACCTGCTCCGCGAGACCATGAATGCCATCGAAGGGCGGCTGGATCCCGAAAAGTTCTTCCGCATCCACCGGTCGCGCATGGTCAACATGGAGAGGATCCAGGAGATGCAGCCGTGGCTGAACGGCGAGTACGCCGTGCTCCTTCGAACCGGAACCCGCCTCACGTTGAGCCGCGGGTACCGGGAAAAGCTCCAGGATCGCCTCGGTCGCATCACCGTCTGAAACCGCCGGCGCCTACCAAAAGCGTGATCGGCGTGCGAGAGCTGCGCGCCGATCAGCTCGCCTCTTCCGGCTCTGCAGTTTTTTCCTCAAGAATCCGAAAAGAATCACGCGGCACCGTGCTTGCGATGCCGCATACCGAACATTCTAGGACTGTGAGGATAGATGCTGCCTGAACCCGGGCGACGGGTTGCCGTCGCCGAGCGTGTGCAAAAGTGTGCAGACCACGTGCCCGTGGTCCTGCTGGTGACCTCGGATCGCGAGCTCCGCGAATCGGCGGCGATCGCCCTCAGGATGCGCGGTTACCGCGTTCTGGCCGCCCAGCATGCGGGGCATGCGGTTCTGGCGTGTATCGACGCGCCACGGGTCGACGTCGCGGCCATCGAGCTGTCGATGGAAGATGTGTCTGGCCCCGCGCTCGCGGAGCGGTTGCGGCGGCGATGCCCGGGGCTGCGTTCGCTGTATCTGGCCAAGGCCGGCACGCCCGAATGCGAGGGCGTCCTCGTCAGGCCGTTCAGTCGGGACGATCTCGTGGAAAAGTTGATCGTGTCGCTGCCGGCCGTCACTTAGGCATCTTGAACAGCGCGTCGTCGAGCGGCACGTTGAATTCCACCTTTTCGAATTTCATATCCCCTGCCGGGCTACCGTTCAGGAGCCGCGTGATAACGAACGGGATCATGCGGCCGTCAACGTTGCGGTAGTCACTCATCCTGGTTTCGAGCTGTCCCTTCGCCGCGGGGTCCTCAATTACCATCACGGTCCTGGTTTCGAGCCCGGTACTCGCGTCGATGTAGTAGTGGACGACGGGCCCTGACTTCGGGGTCACGATGAGATGGTGCATCTCCTTCCCCCCGTCCGCTTCCTTACCCTTGTAGTCGATCTTGTGCCCCCTCTCCTTCCAGTCGAGGAACACCGAGTCGAACTGGGAATTGTCCTTGAGCATTTCGGTCTGCGGCCCTGGGGGAAGTTCCTGCGCCGGCATCCCCGGCACCGCGACCCACAAGGTCGTGCCGTCATAGCCCTGCACCATTTTCTGGCCCGCGACCTCCATCTCATTGCGCACCATGTTCGGCCGCTTCGAGACCGCCACGATTGGAACGGGTGTGCCCTGGACGGTAGCGACGCCTACCATTCGAACCGAGGTCGTCCCCTTTAGCTTGTCGAGACCCCCCTTTGCTTCAATGATCTTGGCGACGATCTCGTCGACGGTCTGCGCACCGGCGGACGGGACGGCCACGAGCAACGCCAACGCGGTCACAGCAGCGGAGACAACCGTACGACGCATCACTACCTCCATCATTTGTACAAAAGTCGAAGCGCGGAGGCATCGGCGCTCCGCGCTTCAAGCTCATCGTGCCCCTTGGGCCCGAGTACGGTTAGACCCGGCGCCGCGCCATCATTCGATACAGTACCAGCAACAGGATCGCTCCCAGGATGGAAATGATCCACCCCGCGGCCTGATCCGAACCGTAGAATCCCATTGCGCGCCCGATGAAACCGCCCAGCAGCGCGCCCGCGATGCCGAGCAGGATCGTGACGATGAAACCGCCCGGATCGCGCCCAGGCATCAAGAGTTTGGCGATGACGCCAACAACCAGACCGAACAGAATCCAAGTTAGAATTCCCATCAATTCCTCCCGTTCCTGTGCGGTACAGGTTGCAAGCTCGCGGCCAACCCGCGCCAACAAGCTCAACCGATTATATTCTCGCGGTCATGCGTATCCTTGTTATCGTGGCGCTCGTCATGGCGGGTTCGCCCAGAGCACACACAACATCGCCGCCGCAGCCCCGCGACCAGATCGAGGGGTTGATCAGGCAATTCGATGGGGAGGCCGGACTCTACGCCCGGAATTTGAACTCGGGCGAGGAAATCGCGGTCAACGCCTCCACCCGATTTCCCACTGCGAGCACGATTAAGACGGCCGTCATGCTGGAGGCGTACGCGCAGGCCGCCGCAGGGAAACTCCGATTCGACGACGTCGTCAGGCTGACCGATGCCGTGAAAGTGGGGGGGTCGGGCCTTCTCAGTGGTCTGCGCGCCGGCTTGCCGTTGCGCATCGCTGACCTCATTCAATTGATGATCGTTCTCAGCGACAACACGGCCACCAACATCCTGGTCGAGCGGCTGGGCACGAAGCAGATCGACGAACGGCTTCTCGCATACAAGCTGCAGGACACCAAACTCTTCCGGCCGACGTTCCGCGATGGACGCGCGGATGTTTTTCCAGAACTGGAGCGCGAGTTCGGGCTGGGGATGACGACACCCAGGGACATGGGTGAGTTGATGGCCCTGATCGCCGGCGGGCGGGCGGTGAATGCCGAAGCGTCGTCGGCCATGCTCGCCACGCTGCGCCGTCAGACAGATAAGGGAATGATCCCGCGGCTGTTGCCGGCCGGTATCGAGGTTGGCAACAAGACCGGCACGGATGCGGAAAAGCTGCCTGACGCGAAAGGCCGACGGGGATCCATTCGAGCGGACGCGGCGATCGTGACGGGCCCGGGATTGAAGTACGTCGTCACCATTTTCACTCGACGCGGCGGGGACAGCGCGAGCGGCGTCGACAACGCGGCGCTCCTGCTCGGCGCCAGGCTTTCACGACTCGTCTTCGACCACTTCGCCAGCCGCTTACCGCGCTAGAACAACCGCGCCTTCTCGTGCCGCAACAGCCACTCTTTGCGGCGCAGTCCGCCGCCGTACCCCGTCAGGCTGCCATTCGCGCCGATGACGCGATGGCAGGGGACGATGATCGCGACCGGGTT
>JACDCA010000536.1 GCA_013694635.1 Acidobacteriota bacterium
AACCCGGTCCGGCGGCGCACCGACGTGCGTCAACAGGTGCCCGCGCGTCAGATCTGAATTGGCGACGACGATGCGCGCGCTCCGCACCGCGGAGGTCTCCAGACGCCGCCAGCGCGCGCTGAAAGCACGGTGTTTCGCCTTGAACCAGAGCGGCGCATCCGAGTCAACGGCGGTCCACGCGCGGTGCACGTAGTGAACCCAGTTGACGTCAGGCCATTGGCAGTTGCCGCCGTTGACAATCACCCGGGCCGCCGGATGTGTCCGAAGCAGCGATTGCGCGACCTTTCGACCGCACCGATCGAGACCAAATTCTCCCAACGCCAAGGAACCCGCCGGCCGCCGCACCAGATGAACGGTCGCTCGAGGATGGTCCAGAAACATCGGATCGACATCGTGCGCGACGAGATGCACGGAGGCGTCGTTGCGCAGTAAGTAGGATGCGAGCTGGGCGTTCGCTTTCTCCATGCCGCCACGGAAATGGAACCCGGCGGCGACGATCAGCCAGGGCGCCGGGAACGGACCGTCGGCGGCGGAGGGACTGCGCATTCACCTACGCGGAGCTGGCGAGTTCATCAGCCCGCAGTCGTTCCGGGAGGACCTGGGCGGCGGGAATCGGCTGCCGCACCGAGATCCAGCCCACACCGAGTAGCAGCACCATGCTTTGTGGAACCGACGTCAGGAGCCCGATGCCGGTGAGCGCGAACAAAAAGTACGCGCCGGCCGTCGCCAGCACGAGACGGCGCGCAAGCCGGGAATCGGACGTTGGACCGACACCCTTGATAACGACCCACACCATAAAGAGGATCCACAGGAAGAGTCCGAGTATTCCCTGCTCCAGCACGATGCGCGCAAATTCGTTCTCCATCACGAAATTGGCTTGGAAGCGATCCTGCAGAAAATACGGAATGCTCGTTCCACCACCCGCCAGCCCGCGGCCGAAGGGGTACTCACCCATCAAGTCGAAAAAATCGCTGTTCACACTGCTGTTCCAACGGTCACTGAGGAACTGTGTATCCTGCAGTGTGACGAACCGCTGAAGGCGTGGATCGGATGAGACGGTCCAGGCGACCACCGCGATGACGACCGCCCAGCTGACCCAGGAATAACCCCGGAGACGGCCCGAGAGCGTGACGAGTACGATGAGCAACGCGAGGACGATCATCGGTGTGCGCGCACCGGCCATGAAAACGCCGAGAAGCGAGGCGCCGAGCGCAGCAGTCAGCAGATGCGCATGCGACCGGGTCTTGGCCTCGATCCAGGCACCAAAGATGAACGGCAGGGTCATGACGAGCGTTCCCGCGTACGCATGCGCGTTGACGAAAGTCGCGGGAATGCGCATCCCGATGAATTCCGTGTCGTTCAGCCGGCTCTGGTAGAGCATGTCGGTGACTTCGCTGTAGGGAAAGAACATCCGAAGGCCGAACGTGAATTCGAGCGCCGCGAACACTCCGGCGACGATGTTGAGAACCGCCATGGCCATGGCGACACGATACACGGCCTCCTCATCCAGTTCAGCGCCGATCAACAAGAACGGCAACACAAACACGTTGGCCCGCCAGCCGACGAGCTCAACGAGCACATCCCCCGGCAGGAAGAAGAACAGGACGGTCGGCCATGCGATCAGTGCGAGGGTCCAGCACTTCAGGGCATAGAGGCCTGGTTGATTGCGTGCGTTGAGCACCCTCCACAGCTGGGCGGCAAAAAGGCCTGCCACCGAGGCGTCGAAAAGCAGATGGGTCGCACCCGCAACGTTTGCGCGCACGATGCCGTACGCGTAACCAACGGTGAGAACGACGGCGATCCCCTGCCAGAGCGACCGGCGACCGAGCCAGTAAGCAAGCGCGAACGCCGCGACGCAGATGCCGATGGAAATCATCGCGGGGTGAGGGCCCCTTTGTCATACGCAATCAACCAGCGGTTGTGCGCGATGGGGCGCGCTTCCGGCACGGCAAATCGCCACCACGCTGGCGACACCACCATGATGGTGAGACCCCTTTCCGCGAGTAAGCGGATGCAATCCCGCTCGAGTTCCGCGGAATGCGTTTCTATGATCCACGACGAACCGCCATGACGCAGCAATCTGATCGCACCCGAGAGCACGTCGACCTCGGCCCCCTCGACGTCCACTTTAACGAGGCACGGCCAGCTGATGCTGCCGTACAGCGAGTCCAGCGCCACTGAGTTTCCGGTCTGACCAGAGCCCGCGGTCGCATCGAAGAGACGTATCCGCTGCTCATCGTCGTTCACGCCGTTCAGGCGCAGATTCAACCGGAACCGCTCTCTGACTACCGCGTCGGGCTCGAACGAGTACACGGACTGCGCGGCAGTGCGCTTCAAGAAGTACAAAGAGTACGCTCCGTCAGCCGCGCCAACGTCAATCGCCGTGAGCGCGTTCCGTCCTAGAAGGGCGAGCCACGGGTGCAGCTCGCGCTCGTAGAGCCCCAGATAGACCTGGGTCTGATGCCTGAGATCGAGACGCATGCGCAGTCCTTTGAGGGGACCGGTTTGGATCTGTCGCGAGCGCGAGCCTGGTGCGATCACCTTGTTCTTCAGGTGACGCAGCAGGCTGGATGACGCTGCGTGGGTCGGGACGGTCTCCGCCCTGTCGTGGTGTTGATCGAGCGGTGTCATGAGGCGAGGGAGGTGCACGTTGTGACGCGCACCGATCAGCCGGCCACCAGATGAAGGTGGGCTCAGTGGCCGGCGGACAAGTAATACCGTGAGTATTCCTTACGGTAATACGTGGAGTAGTAGTAAGGGTTGCGGATCAGGTCGACGCGGTTCAACACGGCGCCAATCAGGTGAGCACTCGCCGCATCGAGTTGTTCGACCGCAGCGCGTGCCGCGTGCCTGCTCGTGTGGTCCGCGCCGACGACAAAGACGACTCCAGTGGCCTTGTTAGCGCAGATAGAGGCGTCAGCCACAACCATGACCGGCGGCGTGTCGATAATGACCCAATCGAAATGTGTCCCGAGAGAAGCGACGAAATCCGCATACCGCTTGGACCCGAGGAGCTCCGCCGGATTCGGCGGTATGTGCCCCGCGGGCAGCACCCACAATCCCGCGGTCGTCGATTTGTGGACCGATTCGCTCGATTTCGCGTTTCCGGCCAGGACGTTGGACAACCCAGGCTCCTGATTGAGCTCGAAGATCTCGTGCACGCGCGGTCTCCGCATGTCTGCGTCGATCAGCAGCACCCGCTGGCCCGCCTGCGCCATCGCAATCGCCAGATTGCTCGCGACGAGACTCTTGCCCTCTCCGGGACCGGCGCTCGTCACGACCAGCGTCCGCATGCCCTCCTCCGCTGACGAGAAAAGGACGTTGGTACGCACGGTCTTGAAGGCCTCGGCGAAATTCGCAGGCACCGCCCGGTTCAGCAACGGGTTTGCCTGAGTATCTTTGGCGCTGGCGAGTCGCGGCACCATTCCGAGGAATGCCACGCCGAGATGCGCCTTGAGTTCCTGGGGCGTCTTGATGCGGTTGTCGAGATGCTCGAAACCGAAAGCGAGGGCCACGGCGAACACGAGCCCGGCGCAGAATGCCAGCGTCATGTCGCGGCGCACGTTCGGCGAGATCGCTCCTCGAGGAACCTCGGCGTGGTCGACGACCCGCACGTTGGTGGCCCGCCGCTCTCCCGAAATACCCGTTTCCTTGGTACGCTGCAGCAGGCTCTCGTAGATCTGCCGGTTACTGTCGGCCTCGCGCTGCAACACGCTGTAGGCGATACCCATCTTGCCGCCGCCGATTGCCTCATTCCGCTGAGCGGCCATCGCTCCCTGCAAGCTCTGCTCCTGCGCCAGCGCTGCCCTGTACTCGCTATTCACCGACTCCACAACCTTGTTGATCTCGGCGCTCAGCTTCGCGTCAGCGGACTGGACCGCGCTGCGGATCTTGATCATCTCGGGATGCGCCGGGAGATAGCGCTCGGCCGCTTGCGCCTGCTGGCGTTGCGCTTCAGCGAGTGTGTTCTTCAGGCCTTGAATGTGCTCGTTCGAAAGCACGGCGGGAAGAGTGTCGATGGCCCCAGTGGTCTGGGCCGATTTCAGCTGGTTGTAAAGCGCTTCCTTATTGATGCGTTCGGTCTTGGCTCTGATCATCGCCGCGTTGAGATCCGTCAGGTTCTGGATCGCGGTCGTGGAGCTGCCATCAGCGATCGACACCGCCCCGTACCGCTCCTTGAACTCCTGGAGGGCGCGCTCGCTGGCTTCGGTCGATTTGCGCTGCTCGGCGAGTCGCTCGGCGAGAAAGTCGCCGGCCTCCTTCGATGCCGTGAACTTGAACTCCATGTTCTGCTCGATGTAGGCCGCCGCAACACCATTTGCGGCCGCCGCGGCAAACGCAGGGTCCGTCGACGTGTACCGGACTTCCACAATCCTGGTGTTGCGCACCGGGACGACGTTGAGCCCGCCAAGGAATTCGTCGATGCGACCCGACTGTGCCGGGTTCTCGCCGAC
The DNA here is from genome assembly GCA_013694635.1 of Acidobacteriota bacterium. Classification (GTDB taxonomy): domain Bacteria; phylum Acidobacteriota; class Vicinamibacteria; order Vicinamibacterales; family 2-12-FULL-66-21; genus JACDCA01. The sequence goes on from JACDCA010000536.1 coordinate 4,455, forward strand.
CTGCGGGGTGGACTGCGGCGGGACCGGCGCGGCAGCCACTGCTTCGCTGCCTCTGAACGGACGTTTCGCCAACGCGATCGTGCCATCGATGACGCCCCAGATCATGCCCGTAATGCTGATCGGGCTGGTCGGCAGCGGCCCGTTGCCAAGGCGGGGCGCGTCCCACAGCTTCATTCTGTCGATCGTTCTCTTCGCGAGCGTACGGCTCTGCAGAATCCGGTTCTGTGTCTGATAGAAATCGTCGTTGAACCACGCGTCCTGGGACTGGAACAT
>JACDCA010000554.1 GCA_013694635.1 Acidobacteriota bacterium
CATCCACGCCGTCGCTCTTCTTGAACTTGACGTTGGCGAAGGCCACCGCGCCGAGCAGAACGACGACGCCCGCACCGATCAGGATTTTTTTCCTACCACTCATGAGCGACTCATAAACGCGGCAACGCACACAGCAATCAGGACGTAGATGCCGAACAGGGTAATGGCAATCGGCTGCGTTCGGCGCCGATAGAGAACGGCGAGGCCGATCGCGAGTACCACGAGCCACCAGATGATGAAGAAGTCGACCATGCCGAGGAGCCTGCCGATGAACGACTCGTCGTCGAACATCGGCAGCAGGGCGCCGAACGTCGTGGGATTCGACGTCGAGCCGCGCAGGAAATTGAAAGGTCCGACGAATAGCTGGCCGAGCGCGGAGATCACCCCGGCGTGGGTCACCACTGCGTACACCTGCTTGTAAGAGGCTTCACCGCCCATCGCCGCGTTGAAGACCGCGAACAGGATGCCGGCGAGGATCGCCAGGACGATCGGACTAACAACCGCGACGGAAATCGCCGTCGTGTACGGCGCGATTCGCATGCCCTTCCGCATGTTCTCGTACTGTTCGTCGCCGACCGTCATGCCGAACGCCTCGAGCCGCGAGACCTGCTGGTCCAGCGCCGCCTGTTTGCCGGCTTCGGTCGTCATGGGCAGGGCGGCGCCGACCGCCACGATCGTGGTCGTCAGGAGCAGCATCACCAGGATCCGGGGGTGTGCGACGACGTTCTGAAACGTGGCTTTCGGAGCGGTGATGATGCCGATGAAGCGCGCGAAGACGTTCATCGGGGCAGGGGGAGTCCCCGCTGCGACAGTGCTGTTGGGCATATTCAAATTGTCAGGAGTGTCATCCACCGGGCGCCTCGGGCACCCATGGGACGAATGATTGTACCGCACCTAGGAAATACGATGCGGAGCGCGCGGATGTTTCCGCGCTAAGCTGACCTCCATGAACAGGTTGAGCGTCTGCCTGGCAGCGCTGGCGTTCGGCGGCCTCCTCCTCCCCCCTGTGACGGACGCGCAAACGATTGATGTGATGGGGGCGCGGGCCGCGGGCATGGCGGGGGCGTTCGTCGGGGTGGCCGACGACGCCTCGGCCACGTATTGGAACCCCGGGGGGCTCGCCGCCGGCGCCTACTTCAGCCTGGTTCTCGACGCGGGAGCCGAGCGCGCCATTCCGGACGCCGGACCTCGCGGCCGCAGGCAATCATCCTTTCTGATCGGCGTGTCGATGCCTGCGCTGGCCGTCACGTATTACAGGCTCGATCGGGCAACGGCACGTCCGTACGACCCGTTCGCTTCCTCGAACGGCACGAGCCCGATGACCGGCCTCACGGCCCCGCCGCCCGTCCGCGTCGAGTCACTCGTGACACACCACGCCGGCATTACGCTGGTGCAGTCGATCCTCCAGAACGTGTCGGTTGGTGCCACGTTGAAAGTCGTCCGCGGGATTGCGGCGGCGCAGGCCTTCGAATTCGTGACCGCCGATGTCGCGCTCGATCAAGAGGAGATGCGCGGGAGGGCCAGCAACACCTTCGATGTCGACGTAGGCGCGATGGCCAGCTTCCGAAGCCTCAAAGCGGGGGTCACGATCCGGAACCTGCGGGAACCGGAGTTTGACCTGCCCGAGGGAGACGAGACCCTGCGCCTCGACCGGCAGGCGCGTGCGGGCGTCTCCTATGCCGTGTCCCCGAACTGGCTGGTCGCGGCCGATCTCGACCTGCTCGAAAGCGAGGATGCGCTCGGCGACCGCCGCGACCTCGCGTTCGGTGTCGAAGGGCGTTTTGCGAAGCGGGTGACCGCCCGGTCCGGGCTGCGGTTGAACGCGGCCGGATCGAACGGTGATGTGGAGGAGGGCCCGGGCCCGGCGTTCGCGCTCGGCGGGAGTTTCGCCGCGACCGCCGCCGTGCTCGTCGACGCGGCGGCCATTGTCGGCGGCGACCGTGGCGGCCGCGGATGGAGAGTGGCCGCGAGATTCGTGTACTAGGTCTTGAACCCTGGCCTGACGACGATGTAGAATTCGCTTCTCCCCCGAACAGTTCATTTCTGTCTGCGCAGCGTACGCGCGTGTACCTGCGCCGCGATAGGTGCGAATGATGGCTGTCCGCACGGGGAACCCGACCAGCGCACTTCTCAGCCTTCCGCACGGCGCCTCAGGCGTCGATCTGCCACAACTGGAGACCGAACCCGGTACCCAGGGGGGAGATGCGCCGGTGATCCGCATGGTCAACCTGGTGCTGATGTCCGCTATTCACCAGGGTGCGAGCGACGTTCACTTCGAACCGTACGAAACGGAATTCCGCGTGCGCTTCCGGATCGACGGGATCCTCCACAGCGTCATGTCGCCGCCGATGAAATTCAAGGACGCGATCGGCTCACGCCTGAAGATCATGGCGAAGCTCGATATCGCTGAGAAGCGGCTGCCACAGGACGGTCGGATCAAGATCCGGTTCCTGGAGCAGGGCAATGCGAAAGAGATCGACTTTCGGGTCTCCTGCCTGCCCACGCTGTTCGGTGAAAAGATCGTGCTCCGCCTGCTGGACCGCGCGACGCTGATGCTCGATATGTCGAGCCTCGGATTCGAGCCGGCAGCGCTCGCCCGCTTCGAGGCGGCCATTGCCCGGCCGTGGGGAATGGTCCTCGTGACCGGACCGACCGGGAGCGGCAAGACCAATACGCTCTATTCCTCCATTTGCAGAATCAACACCACCGAAACCAACATCATGACGGCGGAAGACCCGGTGGAATTCAACCTGCCGGGGGTGAACCAGCTGCAGGTGCGCGAGAGCATCGGCCTCACCTTCGCTGCCGCCCTGCGATCGTTTCTAAGGCAGGACCCGAACGTCATCCTTGTCGGTGAAATCCGCGATGTCGAGACGGCCGAGATCGCGGTGAAAGCGGCGCTCACGGGTCATCTCGTGCTTTCGACGCTGCACACCAATGACGCGCCCGGCACGGTCAACCGGCTGATGAACATGGGGATCGAACCGTTCCTGGTCGCCGGCTCCGTGAGCCTGATCTGCGCGCAGCGCCTGGTCCGTCGCATCTGCGTTGAGTGCGCCGTCGACCATGCGCTCTCCCGGCAGGCGCTTCTCGAAGCGGGATTCGAGGCGCACGACGCGTCCATGGCGGTACCGAGGAGGGGCACGGGCTGCGACCGATGCAAGCACACGGGGTACCGGGGACGCATCGGCCTCTACGAAGTCATGGAGATCACCGACAGCGTGAGGGAGCTGATCCTCGCCGGTGCCTCGCCGCAGGAACTGCGTCACCGGGCGATCGAGGAGGGGATGGTGACGCTCCGGCGCAGCGGCCTTCAGAAGGTGGCCGACGGCGTCACGACGCTCGAGGAAGTTGCAAGAGAGACGGTGAAGTGACGACGCTGCAGCAACTGTTGAAGACCCTTGTCGATCTGGACGGATCCGACCTCCACCTGACGACCGGTACGCCGCCGCAGGTGCGGGTACACGGCAAGCTCCGGGCGCTCGACCTTCCTGTCCTCGGCCCGGCTGATACGAGAGCCCTCGCGTACAGCGGGCTCACCGACGCGCAGAGAACCTGGTTCGAAGAGACGCTCGACGTCGACTTCTCCTTCGGGATCGACGGGCTGGCGCGCTTCCGCGGCAACGTCTTCAACCAGCGTGGCGCCGTGGCGGCCGTCTATCGCGCGATCCCGGACAGAATCCGGACGTTCGACGAGCTCGGTCTGCCGCCGGTGGTCGCCAGCCTGACCGACCGCCCGCGCGGCCTCGTGCTGGTGACCGGCCCTACCGGCAGCGGCAAGAGCTCCACGCTGGCGGCGATGCTCGACAGCATCAACTCCGAACGTCACGAGCACATCCTCACCATCGAGGATCCGATCGAGTTCATCCACCAGCACCGGAACTGCGTCGTGAACCAGCGCGAGGTCCACGGCGACACGCGTAACTTCGCCGCGGCGCTCCGGGCAGCGCTCCGCGAGGATCCGGACATCGTGCTGATCGGCGAGCTGCGGGATCTCGAAACGATCGAGGCAGCGCTCCGCATTGCGGAGACGGGGCACCTCACGCTGGCGACGCTTCACACCAATTCAGCGGCGCAGACGATCAACAGGATCGTCGACGTCTTTCCCGCGCACCAGCAGCGGCAGATCCGCACGCAGCTGTCTCTCGTTCTGGAGGCCGTTGTCTGTCAGGTGCTGTTGCGGCGCGCGGATGGGCAGGGTCGCGTCGCCGCGCTGGAGATCATGGTGCCGACGGCCGCCATCAGGAACCTGATCCGAGACGACAAGGTTCACCAGATCTATTCGGCGGTGCAGGCCGGGCAGGAGAAGCTCGGTATGCAGACGATGAACCAGTCGGTGGCGGCTTTGTACAGGAGGCGGCTCATTTCTCTCGAGACGGCGCTGGGCGCATCCTCGTCGAGAGACGAACTGGAAGAAATGCTGGCGCGCGGCGTGGGCGCCCGGTGACCGGCGTGCCCGCGAAAAACCTGGCGGTCTTTACGCGGCAGCTCTCCGTGATGATCGGCGCCGGGCTGCCGCTGGTCCAGTGCCTCGAGATCCTCGGCCGGCAGGAGAGCGATGCCGGCTTTGCCGCAGTGATCCGCCGCGTGCGGAAGGACGTCGAGGGGGGCGCATCGCTCGCGAGCGCCATGAAGAGGCACCCGAAGACTTTCGATCCGCTCTATTCGAGCCTGATCGCCGCGGGGGAAGCCGGCGGCATTCTGGAGACCATCCTGAAGCGGCTGGCGATCTATATCGAGAAGAACGTGAAGCTCCGGCGAGACGTGAAGTCCGCGCTGATTTATCCGGCCGCCGTGCTGCTTGCAGCAATCGTGGTCGTTGCGGCGATCCTGTGGAAAGTCATCCCGACCTTTGCGAACCTCTTCGAAGGGCTCGGCGCGCAGCTCCCGTTGCCGACGCGGGCCGTGATTGCCGCGAGTGACGGCCTCGTCAACTGGGGCTGGCTGATCATCGCCGTGACCGGGCTCGGGGCCTCGCTGCTGACCCGGTACTACGCGTCGTCCGAAGGGCGGCTGGTGGTCGATCGCCTGTTGCTGGCAACGCCGGGCCTGGGGTCCATCCTCCGCAAGGTCGCGGTTGCGCGGTTCTGCCGCACGCTTTCGACTCTCCTAACGTCCGGAGTGCCCATCCTGCAGGGGCTCGACATCACCGCGCGAACGGCAGGCAACGCGATCGTCGAGCGGGCCATCCTGCTGACGCGTTCGGGGATCGAACGGGGGGAGTCGATCGCGTCCCCGCTCCGCATGACGGGTGTCTTTCCGCCGATGGTCGTCCAGATGATCAACGTCGGCGAGACGACCGGCGCGCTCGACGCGATGCTCTCCAAGATCGCCGATTTCTATGAAGAAGAAGCCGAGGCCGCGGTTGTGGGGCTGCTGACGCTCCTGGAGCCGGCGCTGGTCGCCCTTCTCGGCATTGTCGTCGGAGGCCTGGTCATTGCGATGTACCTGCCGATACTCGACTTGATCAATCACGTCGGGTGACAGCCACGGTTGACACTTTCTGGCGATCAGCCGAAAATTGATCGTGATCTGGTAGCCTGTTGCTGCGGGTAGCCTTGCTAGTAAACAGCTAAAAATAAACCGCTTGCTGGACGGCGGCGAGCGTCTAAGAGCGTATGGCATTGCCGTTGCTCGATGCTGCGGCGCCGGGATCCGGCAGGCGTGAGAGGCCGGGCGTTGCAAGCTCGGATCGGGCACCAGGAGGAGATAGGAATGAAAGTTCGGGACCAGAGGGGGTTTACCCTGATCGAGCTGCTGATCGTCGTGGCGATCATCAGCATTCTTGCGGTCATTGCGATGCCGCAGCTGCAGAGGGCCAGAATGGCGGGCAATGAGACGTCGGCGATCGGATCGCTTCGCGCGATCACCGGGGCCGAAGCGAGCTATTCGGTCGGCGCGGGGGGCGGCGGCTACGCGGTCTCGCTCGCGGTGTTGGGGCAGTCGTGCCCGGGGAGCACCCAGGCTTTCATTTCACCGGATCTCGGCGTAGCGACGCCGCCGGCCATGAAGAGCGGCTATTCGGTCAACATCACTTCCGCCGGCGCGGGGGCTGGCCCCACCGACTGTAACGGGGTCGCGACGGAGGTCGATTACTACGGCACCGCCGCTCCGGTGACCGCCGGGCGCAGCGGCAACCGCGGTTTCTCGGTGTCATCCGCAGGCACCATCTTCCAGGATCCGTCCGGTGCGGTGCCGACGCTGGCCGCGACGCTGGCGGGCACGGCCACCCCGGCTCAATAGCATGCGATCGGCGCGCGCCCCCGAACGGGGTTTCACGCTCGTCGAGCTGCTGATCGTCTTCGCGATCGTCTGCGTTCTCAGCTCCCTTGCGGCCGCGGGCTACCGCCATTCGCGCGCGAAAGCGGGTGAGGCGGTGGCCGTCGCCGGGCTTCAGACGATCAATCAGGCACAGTTCGCGTTTGCGCAGACCTGCGGCAACCAGCGGTACTCCCCGACGCTCGCAGGCCTGGGGACGCCGGCAACAACGACCGGGCGCGCGTTCATCAGTCCGGACATGGCGGTGGATCCGGTGGTGAAGAGCGGCTACCAGTTCGTGCTGGGCGCGACACCCACGCCGGATGCGCCGACGGCGTGCAACGGCATCGCCACCGTGCCGGCGTACCAGGTGACAGCGGATCCGACGTCGCAGGGCGTGTCCGGGATCCAGTTTTTCGGCACCAACACCGACCGCGTCTTATATGCGGACTTGGCAACCTATGCGGGCAACATGCCGGAGACCGGCGCCCCCGGCCACGGCGTCGAAGTGAAGTAAACTGAACCCCTTACACGTCATCTGATGTCTTCGAAAAGCCGCACGTTGCTGCTGGCGTTTGCCGTGCTGGGGCTCGGCGCCTCGTCGGTGTCGAGCTACGTCCACTACAACCTGCTGACCAACCCGGCGTATTCGAGCTTCTGCGACGTGAACGCGACGGTGAGCTGCACCGAGGCTTACACGAGCCAGTACGGCAGCTTTATGGGGGTCCCGGTCGCGATCGCCGGCGTCGTCTTCTTCGGCCTGGTGCTGACCATTGCTGGGCTGGCCGGCCGTCCGGGTTCGCCAAGCCGCGAGAACGCGCCAGCGTACGTATTCGTTCTCTCGACTATCGGCCTGGCCTTTGCGCTCTACCTCGCGTGGGGCTCGTACGTCGTCCTGAAGGTGTTCTGCATCCTGTGCGCGATCACATATGTCTCGGTGATCGGCATATTCATCATCTCCGGTGGAGCCACGACATTTCCCATGACTACACTGCCTCGCCGCGCGTGGCGCGACATCCGCACGCTGATCGTTTCACCGCTGTCCCTGTTTGTCGTCGCTGCGCTGATTGCCGCGGCGGTCGCAGCGGTCTTCTACTTTCCGCGCGAGGGTTCGGCCCCTGGCGGCACCGCGATCGCGCAGGCAACGATCCCCCCAATTTCAGCCGAGGAACGTACGCGGCTGGAGGCCTGGTGGAACGTCCAGCCTCGCGAGGAACTGCCCATCCCGATGACCCAGGGGGCCAGGGTCCAGATCATCAAATTCAGCGACTACCAGTGCCCTGGGTGCCGATCGGCGCACGACCAGCTGAAGCCCGTGCTCGCGAAATATGACAAGGGTGTCGTGGAGTTCGTGATGAAGCACTATCCGCTCGAGGCGGAGTGCAACTCGAACGTGCCCGGGGGGAACCACTACGCAGCCTGCGAGGCGGCTGCCGCGTACGTGATGGCGCGGGGCACCGGCTTCCAGCAGAAGTTGGACGACTGGCTGTTCGACAACCAGAGCAGCCTGACGAAGGACATCGTGCGGCAGGCGGCCAAGGACCAGGCCGGCATCTCGGATTTCGACGCGAGATACCCGCAGGCGCTGCAGGAGGTCAAGACAGACGCGAGCCTCGGCGGCCTGCTCAAGGTGACACACACGCCCACCGTTTACCTGAACGGCAGGATGATTGCCGGCCGTGGCAACGGGCTGCCTCCGGCGCAGTACATCGACGCCCTCGTCGACATCGAGTTGAAAAAGAGCAAATAGATTGGTGATTGGTGACTGCTGATTGGCGACACCGGCACTTCTGATCGAAGGCCTCACCAAAGACTACGCCGTCGGCTTCCGGCGCCGGCCTCACCGCGCCCTTGACGGCCTGACCCTCCGCATCGAGCCGGGAGAGGTCTTTGGTTTTCTCGGTCCGAACGGGGCCGGGAAGACGACAACATTGAAGCTGTTGATGCAGCTGATTTACCCGACCGCCGGCCGCGCGGAGATCCTGGGCCGGCCGATCGGCGACATCGGCGCCCGCCGGCGTCTTGGATATCTAGCCGAGAACCCGTCTTTCTACGACTACCTGACCGCGGAAGAGATGTTGACGTACTTCGCGCAGCTGTTCGGGTACCAGCTTCCGGAACGGCGGCAGCGCGTGTCGGATCTGCTGGACCGCGTCGGGATCGGGCAGGAGCGCCGCTTTCAGCTTCGCAAGCTCTCCAAGGGCATGGTGCAGCGCTTCGGCATCGCGCAGGCGCTGGTCAACGATCCCGAAATCCTGTTTCTCGACGAGCCAATGTCGGGCCTCGATCCGCTCGGGCGGCGGGACGTCCGCGCCCTGATCCTCGAGCTTCGCGAGCAGGGACGCACGATTTTTTTCAGCTCCCACATCCTTTCGGATGCGGAGGCAGTCTGCGGGCGCGTTGCGGTGCTCGCCGGTGGCCGGCTCGTTGCGCAGGGGCGTCTGACGGATCTGCGGGAATTCAGCGCGAGGGGATGGGAGCTCGTCGTCGCGAACCTGTCGCCCGACGCGCTCGAGCGCGTCCGTCCGCGGACGGCGCGGGTGACGCCGATCAGCGCCGGCCGATACGGTCTCGAGCTTCCGCCTGACTCTGCGCCCGACGCTTTCCTCGCCGAGCTCGTCGCGGCCGGAGCATCCATCGTCTCTTTGAACCCGCTGCGTGAGACGCTCGAGGACTTTTTCGTCGAGCGCGTGACCCGCGCCGCGAGCGATGCGCGTCATTAGACACGTTGCCGTCAACGTGTTTCGCGAATCGGTGCGCGACCGCGTGCCCTACACGCTGCTGCTGTTCGCCGTGCTCCTGATCGCCGCGTCCCGGGTGCTCGCGCAGCTGACCGCCGGGCAGGACGTCAAGATCGTCAAGGACCTCGGTCTCGCGGCGATCGCGGCGTTCGGATTGTTCATCGCCGTGTTTCTCGGCGTCGGCCTGGTGTCGAAGGAAGTCGAGCGCCGGAGCATTTACGCGATCCTGGCGAAACCCGTCAGCCGCGCGCAGTTCATCGCCGGGAAGTACGCCGGCCTGGTGTTGACGCTCTTCGTGAACGTCATGGTGATGACCGGTGCGCTCTACCTCGTGCTCGCATGGCTGATGGCCACAGCAACGCCGGCGGAGCGCGCATCCTGGGACGCCCCCGCCATGGATCCGGAAATGCTCGGGGCGGTCCTGATGATTTTCATCGAGCTGATGCTCGTCACCGCGATCGCACTGTTCTTTTCCGCATTCACCAGTCCGCTCCTGTCCGCCGCGTGTACCTTCGGCCTTTATGTCATCGGCCACTTCACCGGCGAACTGCGAGACTTCGACACGCTCACGGATTCGCGTGCGGTCGGTTGGCTGACACGCGGGCTGTATCACCTGCTGCCGGATTTCTCGGCCTTCGACGTGAAGCTGCAGGTCGTCCACGGCATTCACGTGCCGGCTGGATACCTGGCGACGACGGCTGCCTATGGATTCGCGTACGTTGCAGCGCTGATTCTTGGCGGGACGTACATCTTTACGCGGCGCGATCTCAAATGACGGCTTCTTCCAAGGCGTCCACCGTGGCAGGGGGGGTGCGGCTTTCGCTTGCCGCGGCCTTGCTGGTCGTCGCGATCCTTCTGCACGCTTCCCGGGACCCGTGGCCTGTACTACGGCAGATGCACGCGCAGGAACTTCTGCATGTTCGTTCGCCGCAGGTGCTCGGCCGCATGGTTCTGGAATTCGACGCGGTGGCCGCTGATCTCTACTGGATCCGCGCGATACAGCATTACGGC
>JACDCA010000590.1 GCA_013694635.1 Acidobacteriota bacterium
CTGCGCCTCCCGGACGAAGCGTCTGTGGCGGTCCGCCTCCGTCGTCGCTTCTGCCGGAAGGACCTTGATGGCCACGGGACGCCCGAGCCGTGTATCGACGGCGCGATACACGACGCCCATGCCTCCGCGGCCGATCTCTCCCTCGATGCGGTAGTGCGAAATGGACTGTGGCACTGGCCCGGATTATAGCGTTCAGGTCATCTATCATTCCGACGAACAGGAGGGGAAATGAGGCCCTCCTGCCTGCCGGTATGTGGAGGTCCTATGAGTGATTCTGTTCAGGCCCAGATCCAGTTTCTACGCATTTACGCTGTCACGAGCTCGATCGTGCTCGTCGTGCTGTGCACGAGCGCGTTCCGGCAGGCGAAGAGCCAGGCGCTCGACGAGCTCACCGCCGGGCGCATCAACATCGTGGACGCGGACGGCAAACTGCGGATGGTGCTGTCCAATAAGGACCGCATGCACCCCGGGATGATGGACGGGAAACTGATCGATCGCCCACGCCCCGTGGCGGGGCTCCTCTTCTTCAACGAGGAAGGGGATGAGGTCGGTGGCCTGACGTTCACCGGACGCGAGGTGAACGGGTCGCGCCGGGCGAACGCGGGATTGATGTTCGACCAGTTCAAGCAGGATCAGACGATCGGGATCACCTACTCGGAAACCGACGGCCGGCGGTTCGCGGGCTTGCAGGTGTGGGATCGCCCGGACTCGAAACTCAGCGAGCTGATCGACAAGCTGAATGCCGCCAACACGATCGTCGACCGCGCCGAGCGTGACAAGGCGATCGCCGCCATCCGCGCGGCCGCTTCTCCGGCACCTCGCCGGCTCTTCGCCGGCAAGACACAGGACAGATCCGCGATCGTCTCTCTTGCGGATGCCGCCGGCAAACCGCGCCTCAATCTGACAGTCGGCGCCGACGGGGATCCGCGCATCGAGTTCCTCGATGAGACCGGGAAAGTCGTTGCCCGTTTGCCCGCCAAGTAGCGGGGCTGGGGACCGGGGACTGGGGGTGGGGACACTCAAGACTGAAACCTGTGGAGTGGACAGTGAGGAGTTGTTATACTCCTGATCAGGAGTCTCAACATGATCAGCCGGAAGGCCGCCTATCCACGCTCGCGTGCCGTGCCGCCGCCTCCGGTCGATCTGGCCGACCGCGCCGTGCGTGAGCGTCTCAGCCGTGCCGGGGTACGGGCGTTCTTCAACATCATGAGGCGATGGAATGTCCGCGACGAAGACGCGCGCGGGCTGCTCGGTGGGATGACCAACGGTCCGTATTACGAACTGAAGCGCAATCCGGACCGCGTCCTCGACGTCGACCGGCTCACGCGCATCTCGTTGCTCATTGGCATCTTCAAGGCGCTCAGCATCCTCCATTCGGACGCCGTTGCCGACCGGTGGATTCAGCTGCCGAATAGCAACAGGATCTTCGGCGGGGTGACGCCGCTCGCGTACATGCTGCGTGGAGGGTTGCCCGCGCTGCTCACCGTCCGGCGCCTGCTCGACGCGCGGCGCGCCGGCTGATGCGTCACCCGACGCTCACGGCGCTCAGGCAGAACGATACCCATCGATTGATCCCGTCGCGCCATCTGCCGGCGGGCGACAGCGTCCTCACGCGGGTGGCGGATGACGATGAGCACCTGAAGGGAATTTTCGAGCTCGACGGCGCAACCAACGAGCGCCTCGTTGCCGAACGAGACCACGGCCGTGGCATCGGCACGGACGAACTGCTGGCCGCCGTGCCGCTCGCCGCAGTCGTCAACGCCGCGTTCGCCCATCCGCATCCGCTGGGGGCTCGATTCAATGGACCGGACCGTGGCGCATGGTATGCCGCCTTCGAGCTGCCCACCGCGCAGGCGGAAGTCGGTTTCCACAAGACGGTGCAGCTGGCCGAGATCGGGATGCCCGATGACTCGGTCACCTTCGACGACTATCTCGCGGACTTCAGTGCGGATTTCCACGACCTGCGCGGCGCCGACGCATTCAAGGCCTGTCTGTCGCCCACGAGCTACGAGATGTCTCAGACGCTTGCCGCGGACTTGCTGGAGAATGGTGCGCTCGGCATCGTATAT
>JACDCA010000614.1 GCA_013694635.1 Acidobacteriota bacterium
GCGCAGTGCTGGTGATCGAACAGCGTGTCGTCGAGATCGAAAAGAACGGCTTTGATCATGCCCGCTGGCGTGTGCTGCGCTTCTGAGGCAGGTCGCTCCGGATAATGCTCAGGCCAAGCCCGAAGCGCTTAATGAAAGGACCACGTCATCATTATTGATTGGAAGACGCGTGCCAAATTGGAAGACGCATGCCAACTCTACAGCTGAGGCGGCTTCGCTTATGGAGCGAACCATTTCGCCGCGACTGACCCTTGTCGGATGATCGTGTCCTCGCGCGCGGAGCCGGTCGAGATGATCGCGGCGGGGACACCGGTGATTTCTTCGAGCCGTGAAACGTAGGCGCGCGCTTCGCGCGGGAGCTCCTCGTAGCGCCGGACGCCCGCGGTGGGTGACGTCCACCCGGCGATCGTTTCATAGACCGGTTCGCAGGCCGCGAGTTGGGCGACGTCGCCGGGCATCTCGGTCAGGCTCGCGCCGCGAATGCGGTACGAGGTGCACACCTGCAGCTCGGGAAGGCCGTCGAGGACGTCGAGCTTCGTGAGCGCCAGCGCGTCGAGACCGTTGATGCGCACCGCATACCGCACCGCGACCGCGTCGTACCATCCACAGCGCCGCGGACGTCCGGTCACCGCGCCGAACTCCTGGCCGCTTTCACGGAGCCGGTTACCCAGCTCGCCGGTCAACTCCGACGGCAGCGGTCCTTCGCCGACGCGCGTCGTGTACGCCTTCGCCACGCCAAGGACGCCGTCGATGGCCCGCGGCGGCACGCCGAGTCCGGTACACACGCCTCCGACGGTTGCGTTCGACGACGTGACGTAAGGGTACGTGCCGTGGTCGATGTCAAGGAGCGTCCCCTGGGCCCCTTCGAACATGATCGGCCGCCCGACGGCGCGCGCGCGCGCGAGAAACAGCGACACATCGGTCACCCAGGGCGACATCCGCTCCCACGCGGCCTGCAGCTCGTCGAGCACCCTGCGCGGATCCATCGTCGTATCGCCGATGATCCGGTTGCGCGCGGCGACGTTGTGCTCCACGGCCTCGCGGAGCGCCTCACGGTTCGCCAGGTCACCCACACGAACGCCGCGGCGCGCGATCTTGTCTTCGTAGGCAGGCCCGATGCCACGTGACGTCGTCCCGATCTTGCGCTCGCCGCGACGCGCCTCGCTCAGAAGGTCGAGCTCGCGGTGATACGGGAGGATCAGGTGCGCTTTGTCGCTGATGATCAGCCTGTCGCCGATCCTCACGCCGGCGGCGGACACCTCGTCGATCTCCGCGAACAGCGCCTGGGGATCGACGACGACGCCGTTGCCGATGACACAGGTGATGCCGTCGTGAAGAATCCCCGACGGCAGGAGGCGCAGTACGAACTTCCGGCCGTTCGCGTACACGGTGTGCCCGGCGTTGTGGCCACCCTGGTAGCGGCACACCACCGAGAAGTTCGGCGTGAGCAGGTCAACGATCTTGCCCTTGCCTTCGTCGCCCCACTGAGCGCCGAGCACCGCGATGTTCATAACCGCTGTATTCTACCTGCTCGATGGTGCTTCTCGATGGGAACTCGCTCACGCTCGAACTGCTTCTCGACATCTCAGACAATCGCGCGGAAGTAAGTCTCACGCCTGACGCGCGCCGTCGCGTCGAACGCGCGCGTGCGGTCGTCGACCGGATGGCGGCCGGCGACGCGCCGGTCTACGGCATCAACACCGGCTTCGGCGCGCTCGCGGAAACACCGATCCCGCGCGGGTCGCTGGGCGCGCTGCAGGTGAACCTTCTCCGCAGTCACGCCGCGGGCGTCGGCGAACCGCTCGCCGACCGCGCCGTCCGCGCGTCGATGGCGCTGCGCGTCAACGTCCTGGCGAAAGGCTTCTCGGGGATCAGGGTGGAGACGCTCGATCTGCTCCTCGAGATGCTCAATCGCGGCGTGCACCCGGTGGTACCGAGCCGCGGATCGGTCGGCGCCAGCGGCGACCTCGCACCACTGGCCCACCTGTCACTCGTGATGATCGGCGAGGGTGAGGCGAGCGTCGCGGGAGGCGCCGTCCAGCCCGGCGCCGCGGCACTTGCCGCCGCGGGGCTGCGGCCGGTGACGCTCGGCCCGAAAGAAGGTCTCGCGCTCATCAACGGCACCCAGCCGTCGACGGCGGTCGCGGCCCTGGCGTGCGCGTCCGCGGAAACGCTGGCCAGATGCGCCGACATTACGGCGGCGATGTCGATCGACGCGCTTCGCGGCTCGTTGCGACCCTTCGATGCGCGGATCCACGACGCGCGGCCGCACGAAGGTCAGCGCACATCGGCCGCCAACGTGCTCGCGCTGCTCACGGGAAGCGGGATCAACAAGTCGCACGAGCACTGCGGGCGCGTCCAGGACGCCTATTCGCTGCGGTGCGCACCCCAGGTCCACGGGGCCGCACGCGACGGCCTGGCATTCGCCCGCCGGACCCTGTCGATCGAGGCCAATGCCGCGACCGACAACCCGATGGTGTTCGGCGAGGAGGACGAGATCGTCTCGGGCGGGAACTTTCATGGCGCACCGGTCGCGATCGCGAGCGACCTGCTCGCGATTGCGGTGACGCAGCTGGCGACGATCAGCGAACGCCGGTCGGACCGCCTCGTCAATCCCGTGCTCAGCGGACTGCCCGCGTTCCTGACGATCGACAGCGGCCTCCAATCCGGCTACATGATGGCTCAGGTCACGGCCGCGGCGGTGGCATCGGAGCTGAAAACACTCGCACATCCGGCGAGCGTCGACACGATTCCGACCTCGGCCAATCGGGAGGACCACGTAAGTATGAGCATGGGCGCGGCGCTCAAGGCCGACCGCGCGGTCGCGCTCGCCGCGCGGGTGCTCGCGGTGGAGGTCCTGTGCGCGGCGCAG
>JACDCA010000633.1 GCA_013694635.1 Acidobacteriota bacterium
AGAACGTCCCCGCCTTCGAGCGTTCCGGGCGCCTGAATCGTGACCACCGGCCTGTGCGCGCCGAGTGCCGCGGCGATCGCGTCGGTCTCGCGCCGACGGCTGTTCACCCCCGGACGAGTGACGACCGCGCACTCATCGAGAACGATCGCGGTATCCTCCACGAAGACCGCGTCCGGCATGTCGTCCTCGGCCGGCAGCACATCGACGCCAACTCCCTGCGCATGAAGCGCCGCCACGTAAGCCCGATGTTGCGCCGACGCACGAGCGATGTCGATCGGCTCCCTCTGCCGAAAGGTCAGTTCGCATCGGCTCAAAGCCGCCGACGGTTGACGCACGATCGCCCGCACGCCCTCAGCTTAGTCCACGTACGACGTGCGACGTGCTGCGTGCTAATCTGTGCCTGTCCCTCTATGACCCGCCGGCAGCTTACCGTTACCCAGTTCGTCGGGGCTATCCTGGCTCTGGCCTGCTACGTCGCCGGTCTGTCGTCCGCGCCGACCGCCAACCTTCCGCAGCAACTCTCCGCGCGTGACTTCTGGAAACTGAGCGAAGAGCTGTCGGAGCCGAACGGCACCTTCCGCTCCGACAATCTGCTGTCCAACGAGATCTGGCTTCAGCACGTCATCCCCGAACTGGCGAAAACGGTAAAAGGCGGCCGCGTCTATCTCGGCGTCGGGCCGGAGCAGAACTTCACCTACATCGCGGCGCTCAAGCCGTCGATGGCGTTCATCGTGGACGTGCGCCGCGGGAACCTCCAGCTTCACCTGATGTACAAGGCGCTCTTCGAGCTGTCGAACGATCGCGCGGATTTCGTGTCGAAGCTGTTCGCGAAGAAACGCCCCGCCGGGCTGTCGACCTCATCCACCGCGCTCGAGATCTTCAACGCCTACTCGGAGGTACCGACCAGCGAGGCCCTCTTCAAGGAGATTACCAAGTCCGTCCAGGATCACCTTCTGAAAACGCGCGGGCTGCCGCTCGAGGCGGAGGACCTCAGGGGCATCGAGTACGTGGAGAACGCCTTTTACTGGTACGGGCCCGGCATCCACTACAACTCGAGCGGCGGACGCATGGGCCGCATGATGGCGACGTATTTCGACCTGATGGTCGCGACCGACGCCGAAGGCCGATCGCGGAGCTATCTCGCGAGCGAGGAGAACTTCAATGTGCTGAAGGACCTCCACGCGAAGAACCTGCTGGTGCCGGTCGTCGGTAACTTCGGCGGGCCGAAAGCGCTCCGCGCAGTCGGCCAGTACGTCAAGGAGCGCGGCGGGACCGTTACAGCGTTCTACCTATCGAACGTAGAGCAATACCTCGACCAGCAGGGCCTGTGGCCGGCTTTCTGCAGCAACGTCGCGGCCCTGCCGCTCGACGACGCCAGCGCCTTCATCCGGGCGGTGCGCCCCGGGCCCAACTCGAGTGGCTTCGGCGGGTTTGGAATGGGGCTCACGAATCAGCTCGGGAAGATGGCGGAAGAAACCAAGTCCTGCCCGAAGTAGCCGCCGGCCCGTCTTAGAAGATGGTAGCGATCGACTCCAGCGCCAGGTCGAGAATCCTGGTGGGCAGTATCCCCAGGTAGAACACCGCGATCGTCGCGATCGCGAGGCCGGCGACGGCGGTCGCTGGGAGGCGGGGACGAACGACCTCCGCACCCTCGGTCATGTACATCATCACCACGATCCGCAGGTAGAAGAAGACCGAGACGACGCTCGTCAGCACACCGATGACCGCGAGCCCGTAATACCCTTCCTGCACGGCCGCGCTGAAGATGTACCACTTGCCGATGAAGCCCGCCAGTGGCGGGAAGCCGCCGAGCGACAGCAGAAAGATCGTCATGAGCGCGGCCAGGCCCGGGCGCGAGCGCCAGAGGCCGGCGAAGTCCCGCAGTTGCTCGTGTTCGTGCTGAGCGGTGCCGAGCAGCGCCACGATCCCGAGGGCGCCGAGATTCGACACCGCGTACGTCAGCAGATAGAAGAGGACCGCCGCCTTCCCGGTGCTGCTCGCGGCGACGAGGCCGAGCAGCAGGTAGCCGGCGTGGGCGATCGCGGAGTAGGCGAGCATCCGCTTCACGCTGGTCTGCACCACGCCGAGC
>JACDCA010000191.1 GCA_013694635.1 Acidobacteriota bacterium
CGGCGGGAGCGGGCCGTGCGCGGCGACGCGACGGATAACGAACCGGTAGTAGTCCTCGACCTTGGCAGCGATGTTCTCCCAGCCGAACTGGACGACACGCTCACGTCCCGACGCCCCCATTCGCGCGCGCAGCTCCGGATCGCGTAGCACCTGATCGAGCGCCTCGGTGAGCGCCTTGACGTTCTTGGGCGGGACGAGGAGCGCCTGCTCCCCACGGCGCACGACGCCCTTGTAGCCGTGGATGTCGCTGCACACGATCGCCTTGCCGGCGGCCATTGCCTCGAGCAGCACGATGCCGAACGATTCCTGGCCCGTTGCCGGAGAAACGAAGACATCTGCCGTTGCGAAGTAGCGGGCCTTGTCATCGTCGCTGATGCGTCCGAGGAGCTCGACATCGCCCAACCTTCGGGTGGCGATGTACCGACGGATCTCCTTCTCCTGCGGACCCGATCCGGCCAGCAGTAGCCGGCACCTGATGCCACGCTTGCGCAGCTGGCGGTACGCCTTGAGCAGGTACATCGCGCCCTTGCGGCTCTCGAAGCGGCCGATGAAGAGAATGTTGAGCGTCCCGTCGCGGTAGCGGGCTATCGGCTGGGCCTGGGCGAGGCGGGCAACATCGACGCCGTTGGGGATGACCTTGTAGTCACCCGGGAAGTAGCGGTCGATGAAGTGGCGCGCCACCGCGCTGACCGCGATCCGGCCGTGTAGCTTGCGGGCGAAGCGGGCCAGCGCACGTTTGCCGAACTCGTAGGCCGGACTCCAGCCAGCGAACGCATGGAACGTCGCGATGTTGATGCTCTGTGACTCGCGCAGCAGCACCAGAGACAGGAACGGCACGAACGGCTCGTGGAAATGGAGGACGTCGAACCGTTCGCGCTCAAGCATCTCGCGCACCTGGCTGGCGTAGCGCGGCGAGAACGTCAACGTTCCGACCGATCCGTTGGCCGGCACCGAGAAGCCGTAGCCGAGGCGGATGACGTCGCCCTCACTGTGCTTCTGCGGACCGTGGATGCTGCTGATGATGCGTACGTCGTGACCGCGCGCGATGAGGTTCTCGTACAGGTAGCGCACGTGGGCATTGACGCCGCCCGGCAGGGGATAGATGTACGGCGTGACGAGGCCGATCTTCATCGCGACGCCTCATCCACGCTGAGGCGAGGGGGACGCTGGCGACCGCCAGGGTACCCGAGGTCGCGTCCTGTGCCATCACGTCTGACCTTGCCGCCGACGTTGTCGCGGATGCCCGACGCGTACTTGCCGAGCTGTCGACGAAATGTCCCGAGTTGGCCGGGCCAGGTGTACTTGGCGCCCTCCCAGCCCGTTTGGCGCGTCTCGATCGCGCGCCTGAGGTCGTCCGCGGTGCTGCCCTCGAACGTCGTGAACGCCTGGCCGACGTCCTCGGCGCGGTGCGAATCGCTGCTTCCTAACGCGGCGACGCCAATGTCCGCCACGAACTGCGGAACGCGAGCCCCCCAACGTGTTCCGGCAGTCGTCGGGTTGAAGGCCTCGATGCCATCGGGGTGCACGGCCGGGTCTGCGTCGTCGAGGAGGCGCCGGATGGTCCGTCCGCTGGTGCACGTCAATGGATAGGGCACCAGTGGGTGGGCCACGATCGCCAGGCCGCCCTGCTCGTGGACCCGGGCGATAGCCGAACGGATCGATATCCAGGGCTGGATGCGTTTCTCGATGAACAGGGCCAGCAGGTGTCCATTACGGGTCGAGATTTCCTCGCCGATGACCACCTGGACGCGCATCCCACGCGCCTCGGCCATGGCGCGTGCGGCTTGAGCCGCGTCGATGCGCTCGTGGTCGGTGATCGCGATTACATCAAGGCCCATCGCCTCGGCGCGCTCGAGGATCTCGGTGACGCTCGAGACCCCGTCCGAGGCGAGCGTGTGAATGTGCAGATCCGCTCGACCAGTGGCTGACTGCTGTCGATCGTTCATGGCCTGATGTCGTCCCAGATCGGGAAGAAGACCGTCCACCACTGCTCGGGCGCGTCGGCCACAGCGCGCTCGAAGGCACGTGCCTCCGCCGCGAGGAACGCCGACATTCGCTCGCGACGCGTGCCCTCAATGGGAATGATGATCTCCTCGATGCGCGCCCGGTACTGATTGGACCCGGTCCGACGCGTCGCGATGACCCACGCCGTCGCGCCGCTCTCCAGGGCGAGGGCCGCCGGTCCAACC
>JACDCA010000669.1 GCA_013694635.1 Acidobacteriota bacterium
CTGGCGTACGGCACCTACAACCTGATGCAGCAGTCCGGGTCGACAACGACGGTCGCCGCCGCGACCCAGCCCGTGGTCGTCGCCGCGGCCGATCTGAACCTCGGCGCGGCGCTGAAGAAGGAAGACCTCACGACGCTCAATTTCCCGGAAGGCACGGCTCCCGAGGGTTCCTTCTCGAAGCCTGAGGAACTCCTGGAGCGCGGATTGATCGTGCCGGTCGTGAAGAACGAGCCGATCCTCGCCGCGAAGCTCGCGCCGAAGGAAGCCGGCTCCGGTCTGCCGCCGGTCATCCCCGAAGGCATGCGCGCCGTGTCTGTGCGCGTGAACGAAGTGGTGGGCGTCGCCGGCTATGTGTTGCCCGGCACGCGCGTCGACGTCGTGGTCACGGCGAGCCCGTCGAGCGATTCCGCCCAGATGACCTCGAAAGTGATCCTGTCGAACATGCAGGTACTCACCGCAGGCACGCGCCTGGAGCAGGACCAGAAAGACGGCGCGCCCATGCAGGTGACGGTCGTCACCCTGCTGGTGACACCGGAACAGTCCGAACGGCTCGCGCTCGCAAGCACCGAGGGCAAGATTCAGCTCGCGCTGCGCAATCCTCTCGACCAGAGTGCGCCGGTGACGCCAGGGATCCGCGCGGCCGGACTCCTCGGCAACGCGGTGGCGACCCCCACGGCGCGCCCCACCTCGTCGGCACCGCGTAAAGCGCGGTCGCAGCAGGAGGCCGGGCCGATGCCGGTTGTGGTGGCGCAGCCGACCGTGGAAATCATTCGCGGCGACAAGCGCTCGACGGAAATCATCAAGTAGCTGGAACGCATAGCGGAGGAGCAGACAAATGACCCGGAAATTCACGTCGGCTGTAGCCGGCCTCATCCTCGTGATACTCGTGGCCGGACCCGAAGCGCGGCAGCAGACGCCTGCGTTCGGTAACGGCGTGGCGGTGTCCCCAGTGGCGCCCGCCACCATGACTGTGAATCTGCTGGTCGGCCGGTCGACGATCCTCGACATCGGCGGAACGATCGTCCGCGTGTCGCTGACCGTGCCAGACATCGCCGACGCGATGGTAACGTCGCCGACGCAGCTGCTCGTGCACGGCAAGCAGCCGGGCACGATCTCGATGTTCGTGTGGGACAAGATGGGCGCGATCAAGACTTATGAAGTCGTGGTCCGCCGCGATCTGAGCGTGCTCGTCGAGCACGTCAAGCAGCTGTTCGCCGGGGAACAGATCGTCGTCGCGGGCAGCGGCAAGGACGTCGTCCTTTCCGGCACGGTCTCGAGCAAGTACGTCATCGACAAGGCGGCGGAAGTCGCCGCCGGCTACGTCGAGAAGAAAGAGAACGTCGTCAACCTGCTCAAGCAGCAGGAAGGTGTCGCCTCGAACCAGGTGATGCTCCGCGTCCGGTTCGCCGAAGTCAGCCGCAATGCGCTGCAGGAAGTCGGCGCCTCGTTCTTCGGCGACGGCAAGAACGGCATTTTCGGCCGCACGTCAACCCAGCAGTTCCAGGCCCCTCACTTCGACAAGAACCAGCCAAGCGCCGCCCTGGGCGACACGATGGTGTTCAGCGACTATCTCAACCTGTTCCTGTTCGACGCGAAGAACAAGGTCGGCGCGGTGGTGAAAGCGCTGCAGTCGCGCGGCATCTTCCAGAGCCTGGCGGAACCGAATCTCATCGCGATGAACGGCAAAGAGGCAAGCTTTCTCGCCGGCGGAGAGTTCCCGTATCCGGTGCCCCAGGGGCAGTTCGGCAGCTTCACGATCCACTTCAAGGAGTACGGCGTCCGACTGAGCTTCACGCCGACGGTCCTTGGCGGCGATCTGATCAACCTGAAGATCAAGCCGGAAGTCAGCTCGCTCGATTTCAACAACGCGGTCGTCATCGAGGGCTTCCGCATCCCCGCCTTGACCTCGCGCCGCGCCGAGACCGAAGTGGAGCTGCGTGACGGCCAGACGTTCGCCATCGCAGGCCTGCTGAACAACACCGCGCTGTCGTCGATGCGCAAGGTGCCGGGCCTCGGCGACATTCCGATCATCGGCCATCTGTTCCGGAGCCGTGCCTACACCAAGGACCAGACCGAGCTCGTCGTCATGGTGACGCCGCAGATCGTGCGTCGCGATGCCCCCGGTGTTTCGTCCGGCCTCCCCTCGCTGGTGGAGCCGTTCCTCGGCCCGAATGACAAGCCGATCGTTCCCCCGGGGCCGTACCTTGGATCCCCGCATCCGCAGAGCAGGCCTGGTGGTCGCGGCGGGGACAACGACGCGCAGCCGCAGCCCCAAGTGGATCCGATCGCGAGCACGCCAAGCCAGGCGGTCGCGCCGCTATCGAAGGCCGACAAGAAGGCCAGGGCGGCCGAAGAACAGCGCCAGAAGAAGGCTGCCGACGCCGCGGAGAAACAGCGCGTCGCCGACGAGAAGCAGCAGGTTGCCGCCGCCAAGCAGCAGGCGGAAGCCGATAAGGATGCGGCGAAAAAGGCGGAGAAGCTCGAGAAGGAACGCGCCAGGCAGCAGGCGGAGGCCGACAGAAAGGCCGAAGAGGCGAGAAATAAGGCTGCCGCCCGCGCGAAGAAGACTGATCAGCACACCAGGCAGACCGGAGGTCAGTAATGAACCGACTGCGACGACTTCGGCGCGATGAATCGGGAATGAGCTACGTGTTCATCGGCTTGGGAATGATGGCGTTCCTGAGCGCCAGCATGCTGGCGATCGACGTCGGCATGCTGATGACGTCGCGTAACCAGGCGCAGACCTCGGCGGACGCCGGCGCTCTGGCCGGCGCCACCGCGCTCGTCTTCAACGACTACAACAACCGGTCGGCGAGCGGGCCGGCGGTGACGAACGCACGCAACGCGGCCCTCGCCAACACGGTGATGGGCGTGAACGTGTCGGTC
>JACDCA010000677.1 GCA_013694635.1 Acidobacteriota bacterium
GCACCGAGGTACCGGGCGTCACACTGATCGACTTGACTCGCCCTTTCTTGGGAGACCGGAGCTCGTTTTCCATCTTCATCGCTTCCACAACGACGACGCCCTGGCGAAGTTCGACCTCGTCGCCCACCGAGACCAGCACCCGGACGACGCGGCCGGGCATCGGTGCGACGACCGGCTGGTCTCCGTCCGACGCGCCGGTACCCTCCGACGCCGCACGGCCGGTCCGCTGTCCGTTGACCGTTGCATGGATCATCCTGCCGCGGAAGGTGATCAGAACGTCACTGTCGGCGCTTGACGTGACCTGCACTTCACGGCTCAGCCCGCGTTCGCCATCCACGAGCAGCGAGAGTCCGTGAACGCCTACGCGCGTCGCGTCGACTTCATGCGGTTCACCGTCGAGCAGAACGCGATACTTTCCTCCCGCGCGCTCGATGGAAACCGTCCGCGTGCGGCCACGCAGTTCGACCTCGAACGTCATCCGCGGAGCGACTCGAGGCGGGCCGCTTGTTTCCACGCCCCGAGGCGGGGCGTCGCGTTCCGGGCGTCCGCGCCGGCGGTGGCGTGCCAGTACGCGTCCAGCGCGGCCGCGATTGCCGCCACGTCTTCATCGCCGTCGTCCAGGTCGCTGAAGCTCTGGCCAACGCGCTCAGCGAGCAGGGTGTCGAGCCAGGTCGTGTCGTACTCGCCGCGTGCGTACGACGGCTGTTCCATCAACCAGCGGAAGAACGGGATCGTCGTCGGGATCCCGAGCACCTGGTATTCCTGCAGCGCGCGGGCCATCCGCGCGATCGCCGCCTCACGGGATTCGGCCCACGCTATGAGCTTGGCGATGAGCGAATCGTAGAAAACCGGCACCGCGTAACCAGCACCCACGCCGCCGTCGTCGCGGATCCCCGGACCCGAGGCCGGTCGCAGGCCGCGGATGACTCCGGGGGACGGCATAAAGCCGAGGTCCGGATCCTCCGCGTAGATCCGGCATTCGATTGCGTGCCCCACCGGCGTGAGCGCGCGCTCGGGACTGATGTTAAGACGCTCGCCACGGGCAATTCGTATCTGCCACTGGACGAGGTCGGCCGCTGTGACCATCTCCGTAACGGGATGTTCCACCTGCAGCCGCGTGTTCATCTCGAGGAAGTAGAAGGAGCCATCTTCGTCCAGCAGGAATTCAATGGTGCCGGCGTTGTGGTAGCCGACGGTCTTGGCGACGGCTGCGGCGGCGCCGGCAATCCTGTGTCTCAGCTCCGGAGTGACGACTGAGGATGGTGACTCCTCGACCACCTTCTGGTGCCGGCGCTGGATCGAACACTCCCGCTCGACGAACGGCACGATGGTGCGGTGGTGATCGCCGAGCAGCTGGATTTCGATGTGGCGTGGCTTCGCGATCCGATGCTCGAAGTAAATCCCCGTGTCGCCAAAGGCGGCGCCCGCCTCGGACCGCGCGGTGCGAACCGCGTCGAGAAGGTCCTCAGGGCGATCCGCTGCGCGCATGCCCTTGCCTCCACCGCCGGCTACAGCCTTGACGAGCAGCGGAAAGCCGACCCTGGCGGCCGCAGCGGAGAGCGCGGCGTCCCCCGCCGTGTCGACGAAGATGTCACTGCCCGGAACCACGGGAACACCCGCCTTGATCGCCGCTTCCCGCGCGGCGGTCTTGCTCCCCATCAGCCGGATTGCCTCCGCGCTCGGACCGATGAAGGTGAGCCCGGCATCGGCACACGCTTGTGCGAAGGCCGCATTCTCGGCGAGAAAGCCGTAGCCGGGATGGATGGCGTCCGCGCCGGTGCTCCGCGCCGCGTCGATGATCCGGTCGATGCGGAGATAGCTTTCGGCTGCCGGATTCGGCCCGATATGAATCGCCTGATCGGCATCGCGGACGTGCCGCGCGTCCCGATCGCAATCCGAATACACCGCCACCGAGGGAATGCTCATCTCCCGGCACGCGCGAATGACCCGCACCGCAATCTCGCCGCGGTTAGCGACCAGGATCTTCATAGCGGAATGTTGCCGTGCTTCTTCGGCGGATTCTTGTCGCGCTTGGTTTCGAGATTCGACAGCGCGGCGATCAGCTTCGCGCGGGTCTGGCGCGGTCGGATGACTTCGTCGATGAAGCCGCGTGACGCGGCGACATACGGATTGGCGAACTTCTCCTTGAACTCGTCGACGCGCCTGGCGCGGGCGGCGTCCTTGTCCGGCGCCGCATCGATCTCGCGTTTGTAGAGGATGTTGACCGCCCCTTCGGGCCCCATGACAGCGATCTCAGCGGTCGGCCAGGCGAAATTGACGTCAGTCCGCAGGTGCTTGCTCGACATGACGCAGTACGCCCCGCCGTAGGCCTTTCGGGTGATCACCGTCACCTTCGGAACCGTCGCTTCGGCGTACGCGAACAACAGCTTCGCGCCGTGCCGGATGATGCCGCCGTACTCCTGTCGCGTGCCCGGCAGGAATCCCGGAACGTCCTCGAAGGTTACGAGCGGGATGTTGAAGGCATCGCAGAAACGGACGAACCGCGCCCCCTTTACGGAGGCGTCGATGTCGAGCGTCCCCGCCAGGTGGGCCGGCTGGTTCGCAACGATTCCGGCCGTCCGCCCGCCAAGCCGAGCGAAGCCGACGAGGATGTTCTTCGCGTAGTGCCTGTGCACCTCGAGAAACGCCCCGTCGTCGGCAATCATGTGCACGAGGTCGTGCATGTCGTACGGCTGATTCGGCGATTCGGGTACGAGGGCGTCGAGGGCCCCATCTTCGCGGTCGATCGGATCGGAGGTCTCGCGGCGCGGCGGGTCGTCGACGTTGTTGCCGGGAAGGTATCCGAGCAGCTCGCGAATCAGCCGGAGGCATGCGCGGTCGTCGGCCACGGCGAAATGGGCGACGCCGCTGATCTCGTTGTGCGTGCGGGCGCCGCCGAGCTCCTCCTTGGTTACCTCCTCGTGCGTCACCGTCCTGATCACGTCGGGGCCGGTGACGAACATGTAGCTCGTCCCCTCGACCATGATGTTGAAATCGGTGATGGCGGGCGAATACACGG
Organism: Acidobacteriota bacterium; assembly: GCA_013694635.1. Classification (GTDB taxonomy): domain Bacteria; phylum Acidobacteriota; class Vicinamibacteria; order Vicinamibacterales; family 2-12-FULL-66-21; genus JACDCA01. The sequence continues at coordinate 3,020 of JACDCA010000677.1, forward strand.
CACCGCCGGCGCACGGGCCCATGACGGCGGAAATCTGCGGAATGACGCCGGAGGCAAGCGTGTTTCTGAGAAAGATGTCGGCGTAGCCGGCGAGCGACATCACGCCTTCCTGGATCCGCGCGCCGCCTGAGTCGTTCAGCCCGACGACGGGCGCTCCCATCTTGACCGCGAGGTCCATGATCTTCACGATCTTCGCGGCGTTGGTCTCCGACAGCGAGCCTCCGAAGACGGTGAAGTCCTGCGCGAAGGCATACACGGGCCGGCCCTCGACGCGACCCTGCCCCGCGACGACTCCGTCACCGGGGACGATCTGGTCCCCCATGCCGAAGTCGAGGCAGCGGTGCGTCACGAGCTTGTCGACCTCGAAGAAGCTACCGGGGTCGAAGAGCAGGTCAATGCGCTCGCGCGCGGTCAGCTTGCCCGCGTCGTGCTGCTTCTTCAGCCGGTCTGCGCCACCGCCCAGTTCCGCGCGCCGTTCGAGATCTTCAAGGTGACTCACACCTTCGCCGTCTGCGCCTTTTCCCAATCCTTCAGGAACTTCTCGAGGCCGATGTCGGTCAGGGGATGTTTGAAGAGCGACTCGATCACGGTCGCCGGGCACGTGCAGATATCAGCGCCCATCCTCGCGGCTTCGACGATGTGCATCGGACCACGGGTGGAGGCGACGAGCACCTCGGTGGAGAACTTGTAGTTGCCGAAGATCTCCACGATCTCCGCGATCAGGCCCATGCCGGATGTCGCGATGTCGTCGAGGCGTCCGACAAACGGGCTGACGTAGGTGGCGCCGACCTTGGCGGCCAGCAGCGCCTGCGTCGGCGAGAAGATCAGTGTGACGTTGACGCGCATCCCTTCCGACGACAGCGCCTTGCACGCCTTCACGCCTTCGCGCGTGAACGGGACCTTGACGACGATGTGCTCGTCGATGCCGGCCAGCTCACGCCCCTGGCGAATCATGCCTTCGGCGTCTGTAGCGACGACCTCCGCACTCGTCGGTCCCTTGACGATCTGGCAGATCTTTTTAAGGATCTCCCTGTAATCCCCCGGCTCCTTCGCCAGCAACGACGGGTTCGTCGTGATGCCGTCGATAATGCCGAGTGGCACCAGCGATTCGATCTCTTTCAGGTTGCCCGAGTCGATGAATATCTTCATGGTGTCTTCCCCCGGGCCCCGTTTCCGGAGCCGACTAGCGACTACCGACTCCCGACTACGACGGGGTTCGTGAGCTCTCCCACGCCTTCGACTTTGATCGTGACAGTGTCGCCCGCCTGGAGCGTACCGATACCGGCGGGCGTGCCGGTTGAGATGATGTCACCCGGGAGCAGCGTCATGATCGACGAAATGAAGGCAATCAGCCGCGGGATCGGGAAAATCAGCTGGCGGGTCGTCGAGGCTTGCCGTTTGACGCCGTTGACCCAGCCTTCGACGGTGACACCCGCGCCGAAATCCACTCCCTGCGCGACACACGGACCGACAGGAGCGAACGTGTCAAACCCCTTGGCGCGCGTATAGCCTACGTTCTTCTCCTGCAGCCCGCGCGCCGTCACGTCGTTGACGCACGTGATCCCGAAGACGTAGCGATGCGCCTCTTCCTCGGCCACACGCCAGGCGCGACGGCCGATTACGAGGGCAGCTTCAGCCTCGTGGTCGACCCGCCCGATCCCTTCGTGCAGCACAATCGGCTCCCCCGGCGCGATCACCGACGTCGACGGCTTGATGAAGATCAGCGGCTCGGCCGGCAGCGGCATGTTCTGCTCCGCCGCATGATCCTTGTAGTTCAAACCCACACAGACGATCTTGGAGGGCTCGACCGGCGCCAGGATTCGATGGGCCTTCGCGTCAAGCGTGTCTCCCAGCTCGAACTGGCCGAAGAGATCCCCCTCCACGAAACGCCACTCACCGGATTCCTCGACGGCATGCCGCGGCTTTCCCGCGACGTCAATTCTGTAAAAACGCCGGATCACCTTGCTGTTTCCTCCACGCGCACCGACGGCACGCTGCGGTTCGGTGGCGTCGCGTTGTCGACCGCGACGATCGCATAGACGTAGCGCACGCCTGGCTTCACCGTGGTATCGCGGAACGTTGTCTCGCGGATCGGCTTGGGCGTGAGCGGCTGCAGTGTGTCACCCGGCGCTTCGCCGCGCAACACGATGTACCCCGCCAGGTCCGGCTCGGTGGTCGCGTCCCAGATCAGACTGATCACTCCGCTGCCCGCGACGGCCCCAAGGCCCTTGGGCGCAGCCGGGGGGAACACATCGGTCGGCGTCGTGCAGACGCGATCGGACGGTGTGCTCTCGAGCGAGACACCGCCCATCCTCTGCACGGTTCGGACAATGAAGCATTCTTCCCTGCCGAACTCGACACCCGGCCGTTCGAAGGCTGGCACCGCGAGCGGCTTCGGGTTGAGAGGTGTGGCGCCGTCGGGGACGTAGACGTTGAACAGCGGCGTCACGCCCGGATCGACCACTGGCGGCGCCCACGCGAGGGTGATCGCCGAATCGGTGAACTTCGCCGAAACGGCGCCTGGCGGCGACGGCGGATCGATCAGCGGAACGTCGATCCGGGTCGTCGGCTGACCCGGCCGTCCGCCGCGCGCCACGCCGCGAATCACGTAGATCCGTTTGGGGACCGGCGACGCTGCCGCGGCCGTGTCCGTGGCTGCCGGCGTTCCTGGCGTTCCGGTCTGCCCGGTGGCGGGCGCGGTTACCGGAGTCGTAGGCGTCGCTCCTGGTGGTGCGACCGGTGGAGTTGTCGGCGCTCCGGCCGGTGGCACGGGTGCCGGCTTCGTATACGTCGGCTTCAGTTTCGCTTCCGTGAGCTGTTCGACGAAGGTGACCGTGTCGCCTGGCCCCGGCCGCGGATCGTCTTTCGGCACGACCGGCTGCCCCGCCTTTTTCTCCGGCGCTTCCCCTTCCTTCAGCGGTGGCGGCTTGACCTCGATCGATGCCGCGCGGTGCACGGCTGCGAGTAGCTCGCGGTTGGTCGGCACCACAGCCCCGGCCGAGACCGTCGCGGCGAAGATCTCCACGCGCTCGAGGCTGACCGGCGTCGAGCCATCCTGGTTTCGGGTGGGCAGCACGAAGGTGAATCGCACTTCGTCGACCTGCCGGCGTGCCTCGACGTTCGTGACCAGCGCCGGCGCGAGCTGCAGCGGCGGAAGCGGCGGCCCTTCCTTGCCGCATCCGACTGAGAGAAACACCACAGAGGCACAGAGAACACAGAGAACTCTTGGGTTGAGCTCGTGCTCCGACCAGCAAGATGCCCTTAGAGGTGGTCTGTGCCTCCGTGGTGAAAACGGCAGCGTCACAGGATGTACCGCGACAGGTCTTCGTTGCCCGCAATGTCGGCCAGCATGCGATCGACATAGGCATCGTCGATCGTCAGCTCCTTGACGTCCATGTCGGGCGCTTCGAACGAGACCTCGTCGAGCAGCTTTTCCATGACGGTGTGAAGCCGTCGCGCGCCGATGTTCTCGGTGCGATCGTTCACGAGCGTGGCGAAGTCGGCAATGCGCTCGATGGCGTCCGGTGTGAACCGCAGCGTGATGCCTTCGGTCGACAGCAACGCGGTGTACTGCTTCACGAGCGCGCTTTTTGGCTCGGTGAGGATGCGGATGAAGTCGTCACGGACGAGAGCTTCCAGCTCCACCCTGATCGGGAAGCGCCCCTGAAGCTCGGGAATCAGGTCGGACGGCTTCGACACATGAAACGCGCCCGCCGCGATGAAGAGGATGTGGTCGGTCTTCACCATCCCGTACTTGGTATTGACCGTTGTCCCTTCGACGATCGGCAGGATGTCGCGCTGGACGCCTTCCCGGCTGACATCGGGCCCCTGCCCCCCTTCGCGGCCCGCGACCTTGTCGATTTCGTCGACGAAAATGATCCCCGCCTGCTGGACGCGATCGATCGCGGCGCGCGCCACGGTCTCCATGTCGATCAGCTTCGCTTCTTCTTCCTGCGTGAGCACTTCGAGCGCTTCCGGTACGCGGAGCTTCCGCTTCCTGGTCCGCCCAGCGAAGAGACCGCCCATCATGTCCTTGACGTTGATGTCGACTTCTTCGACCGACGACCCGGCGATGATCTCGAAAGACGGAAACGACTTTTCGCGGACGTCGATCTCGAGGTTCTTGTGATCGAGACGGCCGTCGCGCAGCTGCTCGCGCAGCTTCGCGCGCGTCCGCATCGCCTGCTCGCGGATCGAGCCCCCCTGCTCGTCGTACTCGCTCTGTGCCGGCAGCGGCGGCAGCAGCAGATCGAGGACGCGTTCCTCGGCCGCCTGCCGCGCCTTCTCCCGCACTTCAGCGCGGCGCTCCTCGCGAACCATGTCGACCGCAATCTCCGCCAGGTCGCGCACCATCGACTCGACGTCACGGCCGACGTATCCGACTTCGGTGAACTTCGACGCTTCGACTTTGATGAATGGGGACTGCGCGAGCTTCGCGAGCCGCCGCGCAATCTCGGTCTTGCCGACGCCGGTCGGCCCGATCATCAGGATGTTCTTGGGCGCGATCTCCTCGGCCAGTTCGGACGCCAGCTTCTGCCGCCTCGACCGGTTGCGCAGCGCGATCGCCACCGCGCGCTTCGCCTGTTTCTGACCGACGACGTGCTTGTCGAGCTCGGCGACGATCTGACGCGGCGTCAGGGCGTCGATGGTCGTGGAGGTTGTTTCAGGAAGAGGAATGGCCATTCCGATCAGAGACTTTCCAGCGTGATGTTCAGATTCGAGTAGATGCAGATCGCGCCGGCGATGTTCATGGCTTCCTGTGCGATGGCGCGGGCATCGAGCTCCGTGTGCAACGCCAGCGCCTTGGCGGCGGCCATGGCGAAGGGGCCGCCGGATCCCACGGCAATGATTCCGTCGTCCGGTTCGATCAGGTCGCCGGTCCCCGACAGGAGGTACGTGTTCTTGGTGTCCATGACGACGAGCATCGCTTCGAGCCGGCGAAGCATGCGGTCGGTCCGCCAGTCTTTCGCGAGCTCGACGGCCGAGCGTTCGAGGTTACCGCGGTATTGCTCGAGCTTCGCCTCGAAGCGCGAAAACAGCGCGAACGAGTCGGCGGCCGATCCGGCAAACCCCGCGAGGATCTTGTCGTTGTAGAGCCGGCGGATCTTCTTAGCCGCCTGCTTGAGGACGGTGTTCCCGAAGGTGACCTGCCCGTCGCTCGCCATGACGCTCTTGTCGCGGTGACGGACGGCGAGGACGGTGGTGGCGTGAATCATTGCGGATTGGCGATTTGCCGATTGTCGAATGCCGGATTGACGATTGGTGATTGACGATTGAGATTGAGACTGACGATTTTCGAGTTTATCAAAGGCGCCCTGTCCGCGTTGCATGACGGCGGTGGCCTCCGTCAAGGACACTTTGGCCGCCAAGTTGATTATTCCGCGGTCTTACTGAGCTCGACCGCTGGCAGCAGCATTGCTTTTTGATTTTGCGGAATTGCAGGCTTTGGTTCACCATAAGGTGAAACTGAGGCGTTTAGGCGCGCACGGCGCGCCTGCGAGGAGCGGTGCGGGGGTAGGGGTCCCCGCAAGCGACCGAGCCGGGGTGTAGGGCGGAGCCCCACAGTAGTGAGGAGCACATCATGACTCGTCGAGCAGTAACTTTATGGGCGGCGGCGGCGACGTTCTCGCTGAGCGTGGGCCCGGCGCTGGCCGGCCAGGCGAAGGAACGCCCCGAATCCCGCCCGGCGAGCGGCAGCCCCAGCGGCACCGCGGTGTCGCGTCCGTCCGGCGGGGAGTCCGGCGGATCCTCGTCCGGTGGCTCGTCCACCGGCTCATCGTCATCTTCCGGCGGGTCCTCCTCGAGCATGCCGTCGAGTGGCGGCTCGCGGGACCGGTCGGACGATGGTTACCCGGCGCGGGCGCCAGAACGCCGCAGCAACGATCGGGCAGTCTCGAGGGGTGACCAGAGCCGTCCGGCAGCGGCAGGCCGCGCGTCGGGCCCGGCCGCTTCGAGCGGAGACAGCTCGAGCGATACACGTCGCGCGGTGCCGGTCTACAGCCGTCCACGCGACGGGCGGACGCCGGTCGGCGAGGCGGTCGGACGGCAGAACCCATCCGTCCGCAACGGCAACAACGGCTTCTACATATACGATCCGTATTACGGATACGGATACGGCTCCGGGTACGGCTACAACAGCTACTTCAATCCCTGGTTCGGCGGGTACGGGTTCGGTCTCGGCTACTTCTACGATCCGTGGGGCTACAGCTTCTACTCGCCGTACGACTCCGGCTACG
>JACDCA010000699.1 GCA_013694635.1 Acidobacteriota bacterium
CCCTCAACGACCGCTCTCATATCGTCGCGGCGGTCATGCCGCCGGACTTTCAGTTCCCGGCCAACGGCGCGGGGCTCGCGCCCGATCTCTGGACGCCGATAGCGGAACCGATCCACCAGTACCGCGGCCGTCACTATCTCTTCGTTGTCGGACGCCTGGCACCAGGGGTATCGCAGGTCCAGGCGCAGACCGAGCTCGCCTCGATTGCCGATGCCGTCGCGAGGGAGTTTCCGCCGAACAAGGACCACCGTGTCAACGTCCAGCCGCTCCAGTCGGAGCTGGTAGACGACGTGCGCAATGCGATCCTCATCCTCTTCGCGGCCGTCGCCGTCGTCCTGCTCGTCGGGTGCTGCAACGTCGCCAACCTGCTGCTCGCACGCGCCACCGCGAGGCAACAGGAGATCGCCATCCGGGCGGCACTCGGCGCCGGGCGCTTGCGGATCGCGCGTCAGCTCGTGGCGGAGGCCGCGTTGCTGTCACTTGGCGCGGCAGCTCTTGGGCTTTTCCTCGCGGCGTGGCTGGTAGACATCATCCGTTCCGCTGTGCCGGGGCAGGTTCCTCGGCTCGCCACGGTGGCAATCGATCCTGCAGCCGTCGCATTCGCCATCGCCGTGGCAATTGCGACGACGCTGATCTTCGGGATGGTGCCGGTCTGGCAGCTGTTCGGCGTCCAGGTCGCCGATCGTCTGCGGACAGGGAATAAGGGCGTGCCCTCCCCCGTTCGACATCCGCTGCGCAGCGTATTGATCGTCGCGGAAGTTGCACTCACCGTGTCGCTGTCGATCGGCGCAGCGCTGCTCCTCCAGAGTTTTTTCAAACTGCATCGCGTCGATCCGGGGTTCGATTCGGCCGACGTGATGACGATGGGGTTGACGCTGCCGGCGGCGCGCTACCAGGGAGCGGTACACCAGCGCACCTTCTACATCGACGCGGTCGAACGGATTCGCGGCGTGCCCGGCGTCGAGAGTGCGGCGGCCACCAATATGGTCCCGCACGGCGGCGGTCTCTCGGGGATCGCCATCGCCGTGGAAGGGCGTCCTTCGCCGCGCCCAGGTGAGGAAGCGACCGCCCGATACCGGGTCGTCTCGACCGAGTACTTCAGGACGCTGAACATCACGACGCCACGTGGACGCACTTTCATCGCGGCCGATGCTCGTTCGGCAGTGCCCCTCATCCGCTGGTTCGAGCAGCAGCCCTTACCGCCGCGGTTCGCCGAGTCGCAGGCGCCACCGGCCGCAGTCATCAACGAGACGATGGCGCGCCAGATCTGGCCGGGCGAGGATCCACTGGGGCGACGGTTCCGCGTGCTCTTCAGCCCGCCGATCGTGGTCATCGGCATCGTCGCCGATGCACGCAACGCGGCACTCAGCGATGAGCCGGTCGCCGAGTTCTACTTGAGCGACCTGCAGGAGCCCCAGTCGCGGATGACGCTCCTCATCCGCTCGCGGGACGGAGACGCGGTTCTACCCGCGATCCGGGCACAGATCGCTGCGCTCGATCCGAAACTGCCGATCGCGTCCGTGCGGCCGCTCGAGGAAGTCGTCGCCACCAATCTTGCCCCGCATCGTTTCATTTCCACTGTCATGGGAGGGTTCGCGCTCATCGCGCTGCTGCTGATGGTGGCGGGAGTGTATTGCGTGATCTCCTACGCGACCGCGCAACGCTCGCAGGAGATCGGCATCCGCATGGCACTCGGCGCGACCAGGCTCGACATCGGACGCCTTGTCGCCCGCGGTGGCATCGTCCTGTGTGTCGTTGGCGCAGCCCTCGGCCTGGCCGGCGGATATGCGCTCGGGCGCTCCGCCTCTGGACTGCTCTATGAGATACAGCCGGCGGATCCCTCCACGTACGTTGCGCTCGTCCTCGGCGTACTCGCGATAGCCGCGATCGCGTCGTGGATCCCGGCGCGCCGTGCGATGCGAGTCGATCCGACGGCCATTTTGAGAGCGGAGTAACGCCTCCGTCTCAGATCCGGTAGCCGATCGCCACGGCGGCCCAGACCATGCCGACGATCAAGAGGGCGCCGCCGATCGACATCACCGCGCGGGCCGAGGAAGAATAGCGCTTCAGGTACGTGCACTCGCTCGACAGCATGAGGGATGCCGGGAAGGCTGAGTACAGCAGACCTTCGGACAATGAATTCCGCCCGATCTGCTGCTGGAGCCCGAGGCTGATCGCGGTGAGAACAACCGATCCGCCGATCATCCACGCCCCGCTCCGCCATTGGTCCGCGACTGAGACGCCCGCCGGTGAGCAGCGAAGAACTTTTACCATCTGGTCTACTCCATGTTGCTTGCCGGCGCGCTGCGCCAGCGTCATTTGAGGGTTCATCCGAGCGTCGACAGCGCCGGCGATGAGGTCCGCACACGTGCGGAGGGACGGTTTTTCAGACGCGAGCAATTCCCGCATCTCGGAGCCGTAGCGCTGCCGCCAGGCGCGCGGATAGAGACGAACGAGCGCCGACGTCACGGCCGTCATCCGGCCTCCTGCGATGAGAGACGCTGCCGTCCTGCGCGGGCGACGGCCTCGAGCGTGGCCAGCCGGAGCCGAAGGGCCTTCTCTCCAAGGCCCGTCAGCTTGTACGGATTCCGGCGATCGGCCGACTCGATGGCTTCGATCAGCCCGCGCGACTCGAGTCGCGCGATCGCGCCATAGAGAGTCCCTGGGCCGAGCTTCACCGCGGCGATTGACGCAATGTCTTCGGTCATCGTGTAGCCATGCTTTGGCGCGTCGGCCAAACTGATGAGAATGAGAAGGGCCGGTTCAGAGAACCGTCCGAAGTCTTCCAGCCCACTGTTTTGCTCTGTTTCCGCCATTGCGACGCCCCGCGTAATACGTTTGACGTAATACTACGTCGTGCGTATTAGCGTGTCAAGTATGGTAAGGTGACGTTTTTGGCATAGTCCTAAAGGGGCTGGCCTACGACCGCAACACAGCCCTAGAGGGCTGGACTACAACTGCGACCGTTCAAGGAG
>JACDCA010000651.1 GCA_013694635.1 Acidobacteriota bacterium
CGCCCGCATCGACGGAATCGCGATCGCCAGACCCAGCGCGATCCCCGCGAATGCGATCGCGAACACGCGCCCGACGATGAGGTGGAGGATGTCCGCTCGCGCGGCGCCCAGCGCGAGGCGGATGCCGATCTCGCGCGTCCGCTGCTGGACTCCCTGCGTCATCACCCCGTAGACGCCGAGCGCCGCGAGCGCCAATGCCAGCGCGGCGAACGCGCTCAGAAGCCAGGCGCTCATGCGCGTCCGCCATGTGGCGTCTCCAAACCGCTCCTCCATCGTCCTCGCGTCGGTGACCGGGAGATCGGCGTCCATCGCGTGGACCTCGGCGCGGATGGCAGGAATCAGCGTCTCGTTCGACACCCGGCCGCGGACAAACAGGTAGCCGCTTGCACGCATGGATTGCTGGAGCGGCAGATATACGTCGGGCGAGACCGCTTTTTCGACTTCGCCGTAGCGAACGTCCGCGACCACGCCGACCACCTCGGCGCCGTCGCCGAAGCCCCCTTGCCCGACGCCGATGCGCTTGCCGATCGGATCTTCTGGGCCCCAGAATTCCCGGGCGGCTGCTTCGTTGATGACAACAACCTTCGGCTGGCCTGCCCGGTCGTGTGACGTGAACACACGGCCTTTGACAACTCGGATCCCGAGCACGTCGAAGTACGCGGGTGATGCCCAGAAAACGCCGACGCTCGGTGCGCTGCCGCTCGCAACGGGCGGCCGTCCCGGGAATGTAGCCACTGTCCCGTTACACCCTCCTGACACCGGGGGGCAGTTGCCATAGGCGACACCGGCCACTTCGGCGCGCGCCGCCAGCCGTTGCACCAGCTGGTCGAGAAACTGCGTGGCGCGCTCCGACGTGTACTGCGGACCCGGAAGCGCGACCCGGACGGCCATCAGGCCGACCGGATCGAACCCAAGCTCCGTCGCCTGGAGCCGTGAAACGCTCTTCACCAGGAGACCACCCGCGGTCAGCAGCACGAGCGCAATGGCGATCTCCCCCACCGCCATGACGTTCCGGACAGCCGTGCCGCGCGTCCCCTCCGACACGGAGCCGGAGCCTCCGGACTTCATGGCGTCCGACAGGTCGCGTCGCGACGCGCGCCAGGCGGGACCCAGACCAAAAAGAATGGCTGTCACAACGGTAGTCAGACCCGTGAAGAGGAGCACACCGGAGTCCAGCGACATGGCGCTCAGCCCGACACGCGTCAGCCCGGTGGAGTGCCCGCGCGTCGGCAGGACCACACGGAGATCCGGCATCATCGATGCCCCGGCCGACACGAGGACGTACGCCACGGCAAGGCCGGCGGCGGCGCTCACGAGTGCGAGCAGCAGACTTTCGGTCATGAGCTGCCGGACGATGCGCCAGCGACTTGCCCCGAGCGCGAGGCGTATGCCCACCTCGCGCTGGCGACCGAGCGCGCGGACGAGAACAAGGTTCGCGACATTGGTACAGACGATCAGCAGCACGGCCGCGACTGCCACGAGCAGGAGCAGCATCGATCGCCGGATCAGCGGATCGGCGCGCTGGTCATTGAGCGCGCCCGCCGATGCTCCGAAGCCCCCGCGGCCGGCAATCGGGCTCGGGATCGCCTGGTCCAGGAGCGCTCCGAGGGTCCGTGTCTCGGCGTCCGCCTGCCGGAGCGCGACCTCCGGTTTGACACGCGCGACGACGGTATAGGAATGGTTCCATTTCTCGCCCAGGAGGTCCGCGGGCAGCGTCGTCAGAGGCACCCACAGGTCGGCTTGCCCGGTGAGCCCGCGGAAGTCTGGTGGCAGCACGCCGATGACCTCGTGCGGTATCCCGTTGAGTCCGATCGTGCGCCCGATCACGTCCGGAGACCCGCCAAAGCGCCGCTGCCAGAACCCGTCGCCAAGCATCGCGAGCGGCGCCGACCCAGGGCTGCGCGCTTCCTCCGTTGTGAACTCGCGACCAACCCGCGCGCGCACGCCAAGCGTCTCGAGATACGTCGCGTCAACCATTTCGCCGACCACCCGCTCGGGCGAACCGGAGCCGGTGACGTTCCATGTCCAGCTGCTGAACGCGCCGACCGATTCGAACGTCTGCTGGTGCTCGCGCAGGAACTGATATTTCGGGTATGACCAGATCATGTTGCGGTAGGTGCCGGGGGCCTCCGCATCAGGCGCACGCAGGTGGACCAGCATGAGTCGATCCGGCTGTGCGAAGGGTAACGGGCGCACCAGAATCGCGTTCACGAGCGCGAAGATCGCCACGTTCGCGCCGATGCCAACCGCGAGCATCAGGACGGCGGTTGCTGTGAATCCCGGCTGCTTGCGCAGCGATCGAACGGCGTAGGCAAGGTCCTGACGCAGCGCGGCCATCGTGTTCCTCTTTCGGGAAGGCTCGGGTGAGTCGAGCCCGCGTTCGAACACGCGGGCGCGAAGGATGCTGAGCACCTGTCGCCAATACCACCACGTCGCGCGGCGGCGGCCATGTCGCGCGGCATTTTCGCGGAAGCCCTCTTCGAGATCTCCGGAAATGACTTCGACGTCATCCGGCGGCAGGAACAGGCCGAGTAAGCGCACCGCCTTATCCTTTCGCCGTCTTCAGGCGTGTGCGAAGGCCGTTCGCCATCAGCCGCAGGGACTCGTAGACGTGCGCGACGGCGCGTTCGCCGGCGGGTTCGACGGTGTAGAGCCGTTTGCGTTTTCCGCCGCGCGCGGGTGTCGGATCCCCGAGGCGGGAAGAGACCAATCCGCGTTTCTCCAGCCGGTCGAGCGCCGTATAAAGCGCGCCGGCGGAGATCGCCCTGCCCGTCCTGTCCGCTATTTCGGCCCTGACGGTGACGCCATACGCGTCAGCGCCGAGATGAAGCAGCGCGAACAGGATGCGTTGTTCGAAATCTCCGATGGGAGGTGTCATGGGGGAATACTAACACACTGTAGTTTTAATAGGGACGACGATCACGGATATTTCCACAGACGGAGGATCAGAGAAACGGACCTGTAAAAATGGTCTCCGTTTTTCCGTTCCTTCGTTTGTGAAGTATTTCCGTTGCCTCCGTCCCCTCCCAAATCACTTGACCCGCAGCGCGATGGCAGGAAGAGCGGCAATGAGCACATCTCCAACGATCTGAAGACTGGCGGCGGAGACCTTGTCGAGCGTGTCCCCCTCGGTGTGCCAGTAAGGGTAATCGAGATCGATGATGTCGACCGCCGGCACTCCCGCGGCCAGGAACGGCAGGTGGTCATCGTCAATTTCCGTGGACTCGTCCAGGAACTCCCGGCGATTCAGCGTGCGTGCGGCCGACCAGATCACGTCCGTCAACCACGGTGTCGAACGGCTCTCGCGTTTGATGGCGAGGTCCTTGTCCCCGATCATGT
>JACDCA010000729.1 GCA_013694635.1 Acidobacteriota bacterium
TTCGACCGGCTGTTCGTGATGGTGAACCAGCAGGAGTTCACGAAGACTGCCGCTTGTTGGGGAGTTAACAACAACGCCAAGGGCACGAACACTAATCGCATCGTTGTCCTGCAACGACATTGAGTCAGCCGGTTGGCCCCGTCTGCTAGTCTGATTAGCCCTTCGAAGCGGCGAGGATTCGACCGTGGACGATAAAGAGCGCCTCAGAGTTCTTGAGGCTGCCCTGGCGCAAATGCTGAAGCCCGTTAAGGGAATTCCATTCTCTGTGATCATCAAGGCTCTTGCCGAGCGACAGGTGGTCCAGATCAACAAAGCTGATCCTGCAGACATCGACCTTGTGAAAAGGTTGGAGCAGGCGATACGGCTATGTGGAGCCGACCTGAAGGCGAAGCCGATAAAAAGACCCCGCCCGAACGAAGTTGGGAACGACGTAGAGGGATACGTGATGCGAGCGTTGCCACACGTAGGGCTCACTGCGGCGAGGCCGACGTCGTCCGCCGGTTTGGGCAAATCCACCGGATATCCCGACATTCTGATTCGCGACAGCCACAATCGGGCGACCTACCTCGAATGCAAGATATTTGCGCAAGGGACGGCCGGAACAACAATGCGCTCCTTTTACTTGTCGCCTTCGGAGTCCTTTAAGGTTTCGATCGACGCTCGTCACTTGCTTCTCGCATTTGGGATGAGCGCGCTGCCGGTCGCCGGGTCACGGGATTCTCTCTATATTCCCGAATCGTATAAATTGGTCGACTTGCATGACCTTCTTTGCGACGTGAAGTACGTGTTCAATTCAGACAACCGACGCCTAGACACTTCCTCGACCACCCTCCTAGAAGGCAAACTCTAAACGGTCTTCAAGCAAGGCCACTGCGAGTAGGATTCTGATTTCGCGTGTCCCTCTGCCCGCCAGCTACCCTAGACACGCTTGCCAGCAGGATTGAGCCTGTACTGAGCCCGATCTGATCCCATCGTTTGCGATTTCGTGCGGTTCTTTGCGGTTCTTTGCGGCTGCGACCCAGCGCCGCAAAGCGCAAGGCGGGCAGCGACTTCGCGCGCTTTCTCGAATGATTTCACACGGTATCGAAATTGGTCCGGAACCGACTTAAAATCCCGTGGCCGTAAGGCCGTGTGGGTTCGATCCCCACCCCCGGCACTAACTCTTGCTGCTGTACTGCTTCAAATCAAACGATCGAGGCCTACGACAGATCCGCGCCGCCCCCGCTATCGGCGGTTGAACCAAACCGTGCTGCATGGGTCCCCTGAATGAGCGCGCCCCCGAAGGGTCGCGCTCATGGTCAGGGTTGGATGCCCGGGCGCAACGGTCACTTCGACGATGTCCGATTCAAGGTGACCGCTCGGATGCTCGACGTGCACGATCAAACGGTAGCGCGATCCTTCGAGCACGTCGATCACGACCGGTGTTGGAGGCGCGGCCGGATACGTCCCGCCTGGAGCACTCGGAGGAGTGGTGATGTCCTGGAGGCATACGACGCTGGAGGACGACCCCACGACGTCCTGGATGCGGATCTCCAGCTTCCCGGGCCGGATGGGATCCGACAGCGTCAAGTCGATTCCCTCGTGAACCGTTCCCTCACCCACGACCACCGGCACAGCTTCCTGACGTCGCACAGTGCCGGGATAGTAGGTCGCCGGAAAGGGCGCGCCGTTGTCGGGCGGTCGATTGAGATTCACTCCGACGAGATACTCGCCGGGTGGCAACACGGAGAACTCGTAGTCGCCGTTCTGATCGGCCCTGACGGAACGTCCGCTTGGGTCGAAGGAACCGCCGCTCGAGTTCGCCGGGAGCAGCGTCACCAGCCACGTCATCGGGGATGCATCCGGTCGAAGCACGCGTCCGCGGATTCGGCCGTTCAGCTCAGCGACGAGAACCTGTGGTGTGCAGCCGCCGGCTCTGATCTCGACGTTTCTGTTCCCAACCAGGTGATCGGGCAACAAGGGTTCGATCCTGACCGGGCCTTCGGGGAGATCAAAAACGGAGTAGCGGCCCTTGTCATCAGACACAGCCTCGACGATCGTGTCACGAGAGCGGAAGCGGATCGTGACGCCTGGAAGTGGTTGTCGTTTCTGGCCTGCGTTGGACAGGTTCCCCTGGACCAGCACACCGGAGATACTGCCGCTCTTCGAAGTGGGATCCGCAAATTCAAGAAACGCGAGGTCGTCCGCTGCCTCTTCCGCCGGCTTCATCAGAACCGGCATGACCACGTCTTTGAGCTCGCCAAAGTTGAACGACCCGTAGACCAGATATCGGCGGCCCGCCACTGGCGCGGCGGCCATTGCCGCGTCGAGCGGGTAGAGATACACGACAGCCTTCGCAACCACCCCGCGGAACGACCGCTCTACCGTGACGGCCAGGGCGGTGATCTCGATCGACGGAAGGTCTGGTGCTGGCTTCATCCGGTGGCGGGTAGGTGCACCGACCTCACCTACAAAAACGGCCGGCTCGGTGCCGAACCGCTCGCACGGTGTCATGGTGTCCTGCGGAGACCCAGGACGTGCAGACAATCTCGCCATCGCGAACGCAACGAAGATCAGGCTCACCAGTTGCACCGCACGGCGGTGCGAAAAATGGAATGTGAGCATGATGGCTGTGACCTGGGCAAGCCGGTGCAAGGCACCGGCCAGATCTCCGTTCGATTTCGGCAGGCGTAAGTGGGGAACGCCTCGGACATCATGTACCGATAAGGCAGCTGCGATTGCAGTTCTGTTGAGGGGACTCACTCCGAGACAATGCTGAGAGGGCCGCGCCTCGCGGGCTGAAGATAAAGGGAGGCACAGATGTCGCAAGCAGCTCGCTGAGAACCGGAAAAGCCGAGCGCCTTCGCGCTCCGCTTACACGGACCTGGATTCAAGGCGGAAAGGTCGACGAGATGATGAGCCTGGCCAGCAGCGAGGCGCAGGCCAAGTGGAAGGCGCTGCCGGCCGCCGAGCGCAAGGAGGACCTCGCATACCGGCGTCGGGAAACCCCTCCGCGGGCTGAGCTCGCGGCCGGCATACGGTCCGGGGTATCTTGATTCATCGCGGATGACAGCCGCGCAACCCTTAACGTCGTCCGTATCGAACAAAAGTCAACCAAGCCGGGCGTGGTGACCTCGACAGCGACGACCCTCATGATTCCGTTCATCAAGGAGAATGGTGAGTGGAAGCTTGCGCAGTGAGAAGTGGTTGATGTGAACGGATCGCGCGCGGGATGGTCGCCTTGATGTTCAGATGAGCATCCCAATAGATCCAATTTGGACGATGGATTGCAAGGGCGGTGCTGCTATGGCCGAAGTACTTCACGATTTGGGGCGGGTGATTGCGGCCGACGGGAAGACTTATCACGTCCGCGCCTGCGGTTCCCCGCTGGATGACATCCGATGGCAAGGGTGGCTCGAATTCGAGCCGGCCGACGGCGGCGAGACCATTCGCTCCGGCCGCGAAACAACCCAGCCTAACCGTGCCGACACGATCTACTGGGCCAGTGGTCTCAGCCTCGTTTACATAGAAGGGGCCCTCAACCGCGCGCTCAACCCGCTGGTACTCACCGTTGCGGAGGCGCTTGCTGAGCCGGTTTTCGATGGACCTGCGCCGCCTGTCCGCGTGCGCGAAGCGCCCGACACCAGCGTACTGAACCCGTTCTCCGTCTATCGGAAGGGGGAGGCCGTGCTTCGTGATCAACTTCACGCGCTCTCCGCCCGGCACCTTGTAAACATCATCCGTGACCACCAACTCAGCGAGGTGCCCGTGGACGACCTGAACACCATGGCGGAGGCGGAACTCGTCGAGTTGATCGTGGCGAACGTCCGGATCGCCGTCAATCAGGGCGCGTACGTCCCGAAGGTGGACGACGCCTAGACAGCACCGTGCCGTGAATTCGGACAAAAAATCCCGGGGCGGCACGGACCGGCGCCTCCGCATCGAGTTCGATCTCACGCAGAGAGTGCCCCCGCCCCCCGCACCCTGGGGCGCTGGGAAGTAACAACCAGCGGCCACCACCAGCGCGTCTAAAATACACACCAGGGAATGACAAACACTGACACGCCGCCGGCCAGGCCGCGACGCGGATATCTCAACCCACAGTTTGTCCTGATGGTCTCGTTCTGGACGACCACGATCTGCATCGTCGTCGCAGTAGTCGCTTCGATCCTTGCGATCTGGGAATACACCGGGTCGGACGTTCTGTGGCGAACGGTCGCCACGTGTGCCGTCATCGGCGGAGGCACGGTCGCATTTACGGTGCTCAACGGTCTTTTCGCCGACGCCGGCCGGTAGCGATCGGCCCCCCGATGTCTGACGCCCTCCGGGTCGAGAACCTCAAGAAGACCTTTCAGAAGCGAGGAGCGCCGCCTGTCGCTGCGGTCGACGGCCTTTCCTTCGCCGTCCCGACCGGCCACATCTTCGGCCTGCTCGGACCGAACGGCGCCGGCAAGACGACGACGCTCAAGATTCTGACGACACTGATCAGGCCGACGTCAGGCACGGCGGAGGTCGCGGGCGTCGATGTCGCTCGCGATCCGCTTTCGGTCCGCCGCAAGATTGTCGTCGTCGTTCAGGAGAGCGCGGCGGAGATCTTCCTCAGCGTCCGCGACAACCTGCTGACATTCGGACGATTCCACGGGCTCAAGGGGGACGCGCTGCGCGCGCGCGCGGACGATGTGATGGAGAAGTTCGGCCTTGTCCAGGACGGGTCGCGGAAGGCGATGGATTTGAGCGGCGGCTTCCGCCGTCGCATCCAGGTGGCGAAGGCGCTGCTCGTGGATACCCCGGTCATGTTTCTCGACGAGTTTTCCACCGGGATGGATCCGATCCTCAAGCGCTCGGTCATGGCGCTCCTGCGCGCGGAGGCGCGCAAGGGGCGGACGATTGTTCTGACGACGCAGATCCTGAGCGAGGCGGAGTCGCTCTGCGACGACATCCTGATCATCAATCACGGGCGTGAAGTCGCTCGCGGGGACGTGGAGACGATCAAGGCGCTGTCGGCCACGCACAACGCGACGCTGGAAGACGTCTTCGTCGAGCTGATGCAGCAGGCGCCAGAGACACCACAATGACCGGCCTCGCGGCGATGCTCTTTCGTGAGGCGCGCCTCCGCGCGACCAACGCGACGTTCATCTTCTGGGACGTCATCTATCCGCTGGCGTACCTGCTCGTCTTCGGTGTCGGGATGTCCTCCGCGCTTGGAGGGAATTTCGCGGGGATGGGCGCCGGCTACAGCGACTTCTTCCTGGCCGGCGTGCTCGGGATGGCAAGCTTCGGGATCGCAT
>JACDCA010000745.1 GCA_013694635.1 Acidobacteriota bacterium
GGAACGAATAACAGCCGGGGGCGACGATGAGGCGCCCGGTCTTCGTGAAAAACAGATCGCTCGGCGACAGGATGCCCGCGCCGCGGAACTGGATCACCCGGCGCTTGTCTCCGTCGGCGTCGTAGACGTAAGTATGCGGCAAGGCGAGTGAGATCCACAGGCTGCCGGCGGCGTCCACCGCAGCTGTCCGGACTGTCGACGGCACGAGCGGGAATACCCCCGCCCTGGTTTTTCGCCGGGGCCACGTGGTCGGCATCGCGCGGAGGTGTGGGTCGATCTCGAGACCTTCGATGTGACGCTCGAAGAGGAGTGTTCCCTCAGCGTCGTACTTTCGGAACGCCGGGACCCCCGCGATGAAGATGTAGTAGAAGCCGCCGCCCGGGATTGCCAGCGGCAGCCCGCCGTTGAGCGCCAGGTGCAGGTCGTGGTCTCCCTCGTGGCCGGTGTTCCGCAGATTACCGAACGTCCGAAGCGTGCGGCCGTCCGCGGCATATTCGGTGATGAGCGCGCCGGTGACGTCCGGCTGGCTGACGAGAATCGTCCGGCTGGTGTAATCCACGGACCCGACGCCGCTCAGTACCAGGTCGCCGAGCGTGACTCGGGGGACTGACTTCACCGGCAGCCAGAAGCCTCCGAGGCTGGCGCCGAGATACGAAAAAATCTGAATGCGCTCCTGACCGCCAGGCGCATCCGCGACGATGAAGCTGCCGTCCGGGTGGGACGCGAAGGCGATCGGGCTCAGGATCCTGCCGGGCTCGACCCCGATCTGCAGGAGCTTTCTCGCGCCCCCCGCGCCATTCTGCGCCACGCGATAGACCGCGTGCCCGCGCCTGTCGAAAACCAGGTAGTCATCATCAGGCGTGATGTGACAGGCGGCGATTTCTTCAAAGGAACCAGCGACGTGAGCGGGGAGCGCGCCTGTGGCGCGCAGTGTCTCACGCAAGGCTGAAGGAGGCATGCTGAAGGCTGAAGTAAGGCTGAAGGCTGACAGAACCAAGGGCTTCAGCATGACTTCAGCATTCAACCTTCAGCCGTCAGCATTGCAAGTGTCAGTAAGCGGCGGTGTCCTGGATTGCCTTCAGAACGTCGGCTGCCTGCGGCAGGATCACTTCTTCGAGGTCGGGACAGTACGCGACGGGGGTGTCGAGCGCTGCGACACGCTTCACGGGCGCGTCGAGATACTCGAACAGCTCTTCCCCGATGCGCGCGGCCAGTTCGGCACCAAAGCCGCAGGTCAACTGGTCCTCGTGCGCCACCACCACGCGGTTGGTCTTCATGACCGCCTCTGCGATCCCTTCCCAGTCGTACGGCACGATGGTCCGCAGGTCGATGACCATCGCGCTCACCCCCGTCTTCTCGGCCTGCTGCGCGGCGAGCAGCGACCGCTGCACGAGTGCCCCGTACGTGATCACGACGACGTCGGTGCCCTCGCGGCGGCGTGCGGACTTGCCGAAGGGGATCATGTAGTTGGCGCCGGGATACTCCCCCTTGTTGTAGGTCTGACGGTAGAGATGTTTGTGCTCCAGATAGAGCACCGGGTCATCGCATCGGATCGCCGTGCGCAGCAACCCAGCCGCATCCTGTGCGTTCGACGGAAAGGCGATGCGGATCCCCGGGCAGTGGGCGAAGATGCTCTCCCCCGACTGGCTGTGGTACGGCGCGCCACCGCGCAGGTATCCGCCGGTCGCCACCCGGATCACCATCGGGCACGAAAACGCGTTGCTCGATCGATACCGCAGCATCGACATTTCGTCGCGCAGCTGCATCATCGCCGGCCAGATGTAATCGAAGAACTGAATCTCGACGACCGGCTTGATCCCGCGCGTTGCCATCCCGACCGCGCGTCCGATGATGTTCGCTTCGGCCAGCGGCGAATTGAACACGCGCGTCGAGCCGAAGGCGCGCTGGAGGCCATGGGTGACCTTGAAGACCCCCCCTTTCCCAGGCACCGATTCGAGAGCTGACTCGCGGCTCGCGTCCGCAACGTCCTCGCCGAATACGACGATGCGCGCGTCGCGCGCCATTTCGTCCTTCATGGTGCGGTTAATGGCCGTGACCATCGTCTCCGGCTTCCCTTCGGGCTGCGGGTCGGTCCGGAAATCCTCCGACCCGGGGTCGACGTCGGGAGAGTAGACATACAGCGCCACCGTCGACGTGGACGGCTTCTCCGCCTTGACCGCGGCGTCAGCCGCTTCGTTCACCTCGCGCTCGACGTCCTTGAGAACGGCCGCCAGCTCTCCCTCGGTGGCAAGTCCTTCCTTGATGAGGAAGGCCGCCATTTTAGAGATCGGATCCCGCTGCGCCTCTTCCGCGCGTTCGTCCTTCGTCCTGTACAGCTTCTCGTCGTCGGACAGCGAATGCGAGTACGGCCGGATGACTTTTGCGTGGACGAATGCTGGACCCTTGCCCTCGCGCGCATACGCGACGGCAGTCGTCATGGCGCGATAGCTCTCGAGAAAGTCGGTGCCGTCAATGCTCTGGACGTACAGTCCTGGATACGAGGCGACCAGCTTCGACAGGTCGCCGCCAGCGGTCTGCACTTCTACCGGCACCGAGATCGCGTAGCCGTTGTCTTCGATCAGATACACGACCGGGAGCAGGCCGAGACAGGCGGAGTTCAGCGACTCCCAGAATTCCCCTTCACTCGACGTCCCTTCGCCGATCGACACGTAGGTGACTTCGCCCTTCACGAACTTCTGTTCGCGCCCTTCGATGCCTTCGACGCGTTCGTAGAGACGGCCGGCCTCGGCGCAGCCGATCGCCTGCAGGCACTGCGTGCCCGTCGGGCTCGACTGCGACACGATGTTCAGCGCCTTGTGCCCCCAGTGCGACGGCATCTGGCGTCCGCCGGAGTTGGGATCGTCTTTCGCGCCGACCGCGCTGAGGAGCATCTCGAGCGGCGTCATGCCGATCGCGAGACAGAGGGCGCGATCGCGGTAATAGGGATAGAACCAGTCGTGCGCCGGCTTCATCGTCATGCCGGCGGCGGTGAGAATAGCCTCGTGGCCCGCGCCGCTGATTTGAAAGAAGATCAGGCTCTGGTTCTTGAGCTGAATTTCCTTGTCGTCGATCTTCCGTGACAGAACCATCGTCCGATACGCGTGCGACAGGTCCTCGCGCGTGAGTCCGTGGTAGGTGGCCGTGCTGACGGCGGTTCGCTTCATGCGTACGGAATCCTCGATACGGAATTGCGCGTTGAGCGGAACGCCCCATTATACCGCGGTGCTATAATCGCCAGCTTTCTGATCGGGAGAATCGCGTGACGCACACGGTGAAACTGCATCGCTGGGACGAGATCGAGCTCGACAAAGTGACGGAGATGATCTCCCGCAAGGTGGTGACCGGGGAGCGCGAGATGCTCGCCCAGATCTACCTGAAGAAAGGGGCCCTGGTCCCGATGCACTCACATGAGAGCGAGCAGATGACGTACGTGCTGCAGGGAGCGCTGAAGTTCCTGATCGGCGGTGAGGAGATCACCGTCCGCGAAGGAGAGGTGCTGCACATCCCGTCGCGGGTCGAGCATCAGGCCGAAGCCCTCGACGACACCTTCGAGCTCGATCTCTTCAGTCCGATCCGTCAGGACTGGCTCGATGGCACCGATGCGTACTTCCACCGCAAGTAGTGCCCACAGGAGATCAAGAGATTTAATAGCTCCTGATCTCCTGATCTCCTGTAATCCCCACAGGCGCTCAATGGATATTCCGATCCCAATCGGAGCGCCCGCCCGAGTAGACGTCGAACTTGCGGCGCAGGCGATTCATTTTCCATTTCAGGTACCTGTATTTGAACTCCGCGGTGAGGCCGCCGCCGCGACTCTTCAAATACAGGTAGCCGAACAGGAGCCCTCCGAGGTGCGCGGAGTTCGACACGCCGCCTCCCGAAAACCAGAACGCCAGCGCGCCGATGATCATCACGAAATACTTCGCCGGCACCGGGAAGACCAGAAACATCAGAATCGGCCGGTGAGGAAAGTAGATCGCGAATGCCATCAACAGCCCGTACAGAGCCCCCGAGGCTCCGACGGTGACCGCCCTGTACGTCTCGGCTAAAGGCGCGAAGGGAAGCAGTGAGGCCAACACGACGGTGACTCCAGCCCCGATGCCCGTGATGGCGTAGAAACGCGCGAAGAACCTGGTGCCCCACGTACGCTCGAGCTCCACGCCGAACATCCATACGCCAAGCATGTTGAAGAGGATGTGCGACACGCCTGCGTGCATGAACATGTACGTCGCCACCTGCCAGAGCCAACCGCGTGTCAGCACCAGCTCCGGTACGACGCCCAAGTACTTGAGAATCGGTTCGTACAGCTGCGAAAGGACGAAGAACCCGATATTGGCGAGGATGATCGCCTTGACCGCCGGCGTGACAGGCCCCGGGCCGAACGAATAATTCACAGTGGTGGCGGGGCCGTAGCGGCGCATGTCGGGAGGTGGAAAAGAACCTATCGTACCACAGCGATTTCACGCGGGAGGCGCGTCCGGCCCGGCAGCGGCAGTGCACAGGCGGCCGCGAGCAACGGGATGAACGCGAGGCCGATAAGGGTCCGCTCGATGCCCACGCGGTCGGCGATGTAGCCCGTCAGCGGAACCGTAAGACCACCGGTTCCCCACGCAAAGCCCATCATCAATGACGACACGGTCGCCGCGCTCACTGGGGCCAGCGCCTGACCGAAGATCACGTTGACCGGCAGCGTTGACTGCAGAAAGAATCCGCCGATCGCAAGAACGGTCACAAACGCCATGCCGTGTAGAAACGGAGCGGCAATCAGGAACGGTGTGGAAAGGACGAGCGACCACGCAATCACCCGCTTGGGGCCGAACCGGTCGGCGGCGGGGCCGCCGAAGAATCCCCCGACGCCGCCCGCAAAAAGGTAAGCCGCCACTGAGGCGCCGGCCGCCCCCACCGTCAACCCGCGTCGCGTCAGCATCACGGGCACAAAGGTCGCGAACGCGATCGCCGTCATCGTCCTGAACACGACGATGAGGTAGAGCAGACCGAGAGGCTTGACGTAAGGGCGCAGAGTCCGTAGTCCGCCCTTGTTTTCCTGATGGATCTCGATCGGCGGTACACGGGACAGGAAAAAGACGACCCCCAGCAGCCCCGGCAGCGCGAGAAGCGGCGTCCAGGCGAGGCCGAACCGCTGGGCAAACGGCGCGAACATCAAGGGTCCCAATGCAAAACCCAGCGTGCCCCCGGTGATGTACACCGACATCGCGAATCCCGGACGATCGCCTCCCAGCTTGTGAGCCAGGGCCGCGCCCGGCGGGTGGAACGCTGCGCCGCCGAGCCCTCCGACGATCAGGATCGCAGCAAGCATCGGCGCCGATGTCGACAGCCCAACGAGGCTCAGGACCGTAACCGCGACAACTGGTCCGACCGTCACCAGCAGGCGCGGCCGCCAGCGGTCCGCCAGGTGTCCGAACCCGACCTGGGCGACCGACGCCGCAAGCTGAAAGAGCATCGTCAGCGTTCCGGCGGCGGCGAGACTGAGATCGAGACGCGGGATGAGCAGCGGGAGGAGCGGCGCGAGGATGTTGCCGTAGCCGTCCACCATCATGTGAGCGGACGCCATGAGCAGAACAGTCGGATGGAGTCCCGGGCGCTTGTTCGCGGCAGGCATCTAGCGCGCGAACCGCCGAAGCACGCGCGCCGTCGCGTCGTTGAATTCCTGGATGCGAAGCACCCGCGCCGACAGGGCAAGCGCGAGAGTGCCGACGCCAATAGACCCGGCGACGCGCATCACTTTCGCCACTTCACCTCCGGCAGGCGTCATCCCCGTGATCCACCGCAGTGTGACGTGCGCCGCGACGCCCATCACAGCGGATGCGACTAGCACTTTGAACAGGGCTACGGCCACGCGCCGTCCGTCGAGTCCGCCAAGCCGCCCTCTCAGGAGCCAGAGCAGGACGCCCGCGTTGAACATCGCCGCAAACGCCGTGCCCAGGGCCAGGCCCCGGTAACCCATCACTCGAATCAGCCACAGGTTGATGCCGAGATTCACCGCGATCGACACCACGCTGACGATGACGGGCGTCCGGCTGTCGCGCAGTGAATAGAAGGTGGGTGACGCGATCTTCACCGCCGAATAGCCCAGCAGCCCTGGGGCATAGAACATGAGCGCGGCCGCCGTCGCAGCGGTATCGCCGGCGTGAAACATCTCGCGCTCGTAGATCAACGCGACGATCGGATGGGCCAGCACCATGAGGCCGACGGTCGCAGGCACGTTCAGCATCAGCATCAGGCGCAGGCCGCGCGACACCGTCTCCCGGATGGCGCGCAGATCCTGTGTGACCGCCTGGCGGGAGATGTCAGGCAGCGACGCCGTTGCGATCGAGACGCCAAACACACCGATCGGCAGGTACATGAGCCTGAAGGCGTACTGCAGCCACGACACGGCCCCCTGCTCCTGGCTGGTCGCGAGGTGGGTGTTCACGAATACATTGATCTGCACCGCCGCGAGACCGACGGTCGCCGGCGCCATGAGTCGCAGGATCTCGCGGACCGCGGGATCGCGAAAGTCCACGATCGGCTGATAGCGGAAGCCCTCCTTTCGCAGGACTGGCCACTGCAGCAGGATTTGTCCAACGCCGCCGAGCAGCGTCCCGATGGCGATGCCGGCGATCGGGTCCAGGCCGAAACGCGGCATGACCGGCGCAATCAGGAGGGCGCTCAGGATTGACGCGACATTGAACATTGCGGGGGAGAGTGAGGGGATGAAGAAGCGGCGAAGCGAGTTGAGCATGCCCATCATCGCGGTCGCAATCGCGAGCGTGCTCAGGAACGGCAGCATGATCCGCGTCAGCTGGGTGGTCAGCGCCAGCTTGCCGGGGACCGCGGCGAACTCGGCGTCCACGAACGCGCTCGTGATCTGAGGCGCGAAGACGATGCCGGCGACGACAAGGACCCCGGTCACGATCAGCAGCGCGTTCATCACGAGGCTGCCGAGCCGCCACGCCGCGTCGCGCCCCTTCTCCGTCAACGTGCGGGTGAATGTCGGGACGAACGCCGCCGTCATCGCCCCTTCCGCGAAGAGATCGCGCAGCAGGTTCGGGACGCGGAACGCCACGTTGAAGGCGTCCATCTGCGGGCTCGCGCTGGCGCCGAACACCGCCGCGAGCACGGTCTCCCGTACGAGCCCCAGCACGCGGCTCGTCATGGTCGCGGCGCCGATGAGTCCCGCGGATCTCGCGAGCTTCGAGCTCATCGCGAGACTTTACAACCTTTACAAGAACGCACAGGGAACGGTGTGCGTCCGTTTTCGAAGCAGTCGGACAGTGAGTGTCGCGGAAGCGGGACGCGCGGACACAAAGAAGGCTCCTGCCTTGCGACAGGAGCCTGATGGAGGATGGATGAGAGGCTGTGCGTGCCTTTCAATTTGATTAGACGAAGACCCCTCGACAAAGGTTTGCCGTTTTTTTCAGCCGCCGGCCAGCTTGCGTTTCACGAGCTCGCTGAGCGCTTTCCCGTCAACCGTCTGTCCTGCGACCTTTGCCATGGCCGCTTTCATCACGCGCCCCATATCTTTTGGTGACGTCGCGCCCGTCTCAGTGATGGCTTGCGTGACGAGCCGGTCGAGTTCAGCAGGATCCACCGGCGGCGGAAGGTACGCCTCGAGCACCGCAAGCTCGGCCTCTTCCTTACTCGCGAGGTCCTCGCGCCGGCCGGCGCGGAACTGTTCGATCGAATCTCGCCGCTGCTTGATGAGCGCCGCAATCACCTGCAGCGATTCCGCATCGTCGAGCCCACGGCCGCGCTCCACCTCGCGGTTCATCAGCGCGGCTTTCGCCATCCTCAACGTCCCGAGGCGGAGGGCGTCCCTCGCGCGCATCGCCGTGGTCAGGTCCGCTGAAATCCTGTCAATGAAAGCCATGCCAGCCTGCCTTTACAACCTGAAAATGTATACGGCTCCACTCGCGGCAGCCCAGGCCAGGAGCCCGATCGCCGCGACCCGATGCGGTGTGCCGGCCGTCCATAACCATGATGCGCCGGCACCACCGGCGACCGCGAGCGCCGGGATCACGGCAAGGTAGTAGCGCATGTCGACCGGCGTGACGATACCGATGATGAAGAAAAGCGCGCAGGCAGCAGTCCACCCGAGGACGGCGAGCGTGGCCCGGTCGCGGCTGCCGCGCACATAGAGCCGCCACGCCCCGAGTCCGGCGAGGATCAGCAGCGGTACGTCGAAGTAGAGCCGGAGGTACCGCGGCACATCGCGCAAGCGGTCGATAGGGCCGCGCCCACCCGCGTCCGGGGCACTGGTGGCGGTTTCGGCGCTGATCCGCGCGAACTCCGCACGATAGGTCTCGCCGAAGTGCGCGTAGTACAGCGCCACCGACGCGATCACCGCAACCAGGGCCGCAACCGCGACAGCCACTGCCGGCGATCGCAGGGCCGGCCCCCCTTTCCAGAGGAACGCTGCTGCTATGAGTACGCAGGCGGGGAAGACGATTGCGAAGGTGCTCGTATGCGACATGAAAGCAGCGGCGAGCACCACCGCGAGGAAGGCGGGGGGCCAGCGCCGCTCCCATCGCATGGAGGGATGGGCGATCATCACCAGGCCGACGACGGCGAGAGACTGGGAGAAGGCGTTGGTCAGGTTGCCCGTTCGCATCACGCCGAAGCTGAGCGGGGCAAGATGATAGAGCGCGACGGCAACCGCGGCCGCCAGCCGGTCTCCCCACGTCCGCACGATCATCAGGTACAGAAACGCGCCGGCCACGCCGTCGGTCACGGCGACGAACACCCGCAGCACCGTCATGTCGCCCGCCTCGCGGGTGACCATCTCGGCAAACGGCGCGGCGGCGACGTAGAGACCTGGTGCGTAGGGAAACTGATAATTGCCCGGGGCGATCGAGGTGAAGAACAGATTGCCCTCTACGACCGTCCGGTACCGGTGCGCGTGAAACAGCGCGTCGCCCACGGGCATGTTCGGGTGCAGAAGCATGAGCAGCTTCAGACACGCCGCACAGGCTGAGAAAGCGATCGCGAACCGCGCCGTCTGCCGCAACGCAACGCCCGAGCGCAACTCGATGGCCCAGACGACGGCAACCGTGACGGCGCCAGCCCAGAGCGACAGCGTCATCGCCGCAGAGGGCAGGGCGGTATAGGGGGCGAACCCGGTCGCGACCGCGGCCGATATCCCGGCTGCGATCGCCACCGCCCCCCCGACTGACGCCATCAGGCTGAGCCCGATGAGCGCAAGAGCGGCGCCGAGTGCGCCGGTCGCGACCGCGATGTTCCCCAGCGCCGAGCGGGGAGGAAAGACGACGGCCGCCGGCGTCAGCTCTATACGATCGAACATGGCCCCGAGCTCGCGCTTGTCGTCCGAGCCGGGTATCAGGGTCTTCGAGGCGCGGATGGCAATGACCACGCCCCGCCGATCCGAGTGGGACGGAATTGTCACCGTCAGATGCTGGAAGTCCGGGCCTGTCTGACGCGTCTCGACCAGGACGCCATCCGCGTAGAACTCGAGTGCCGGATTCTCGGACCGCTCCGTTCTCGCGCCGCGCACCCGCGCGTCGAGGATCCACTCGGCACGCCGGTCGAGGCCCCGCAGCCGCAGGACCGCTTCGCGTGCGCTCCACGCGAAGGTGACACCGGTGGCCTCATCGCGCTCGGGCGGATAGATACCACCCACGAGCCGGGGGAGCTCGCGGTCGAACTCGATCGTCAAGGAGGAATTGAGGCCGTAGAACAGCGCCAGCAACGCGGCGCCCAAGAATGCCGCCAGCGCGGCGCAGGCGACGGCGCGCATCAGCCTGCGGCTCGTCACCGGGCGCGCACCTCACCGTAGATCTCACGGTACTGCGCCGCAACGGCGCCGGGCCGGAACTCCCGGTCGATCGCTTTCTGCGTCGTTCCCAGCGTCCGCCGCTTGTGCTGCAGGAAGTGCGTGATTGCCGCCGCGAGCTGGAGTGGCTGTTCCCGCGGCACGATGGCCACGTCCGGCCCGAAGATGTCATTGAGCTCGAGGCCGCCGGGGTTATCGGTCGACAACACGGGCGTGCCGGTGGCCAGCGCTTCAACGGCCACGGTCGGCAGCGCCTCCAGAAGCGACGGCAGGACGAACAGATCCGATGCCGCGCAGTAATGGGCGATGGCGGCGTTATCCACCATGCCGGCGAACGTGACGTGGCGCTCGACGCCGGCGGAGCGCGCGACGCTCTTGAGTTCCTCGAGCATCGGCCCCCCGCCGCAGATGATGAGCCGCGTGTCGGGATGAAACCGTATGACTTCGTTCATGGCCTCGATGAGATGCCGCTGGCCGGCGAGCGGATGCAGTCGCTTGACGTTCAGCAGCACGTGGGCGTTGTGAATATCCAGCCCGGCGCGGGCCGCCATCTGCGATTCTTCCCCCCGCCAGGTGAAGGACTCGCTCACCGGAGGATAAACCGTCCGCGAGTGCCGGCGTCCCAGTCCGAGCTCCTGCGCCTTGATCATGAGCCGGTGGCTGTAGAACGTGACGTACGACGCGGAGTTGTAGGCGCGCAGGAAGAGATCCGGCCCGAACTTCTTCGGCTGATAGTGCCAGATTTCGGTTCCGTACAGCGTCAGCACCGCAGGCTTGCCTGCCCGGCGCGCAAGCAGGATGGCGAGCTCCGCGAGCAGACCGTTGCTGTGCGCGTGAACGACGTCGGCGTTGGCGATCCGCGACGCCAGCGCGCGGCACACGCGCAGCGCAGCCAGGCCGGAACCGGCCAGCGGCAGGCGCTCGAGCGCCTGCGCACCGCGACGGGGCACCCACGTCACCGGTCCTGCCAGCCGCGTCGCTCCTGTGACGCGCGGCGGATGAGCCACGTACTCCACCTCCTCGCCTTCGTCGCGGCTCCAGTTGCCAAGGTGCCATGGCAGCAGCGCGTTGGCAGCCTGGTCGGGCGGGAGGTGCGGTGTGACGTGGAGAATGCGCATCTAGCGCGGAGCAGACACGTACGCGGAACGGAATTCGCTGAACGTCGCCGGTACCGCGCGAAGCTCCCGCGTCGCAAACGACAGGAACCGCTCCAGGCGATCGCAGAAGGCGTCGAGCTCCGCTTGCGTCCGGTTATAAGGGCTTCCGCCGACGATAGCCTCGCTGGAGTGGAAGAGCAGGTTAAGCACCGGTTCGTTCCAGCGCGCGAGGTCCCGGGCGAGGCCGATCATGTCCTCGAGCGACGAGTACGACGGCCGGAGCCACCGCAGGCGGAGCAGCCGCAGCGCCCGCAGGATTCGCTTGCTCGCGTAGGGTTTCGGCAGGCGGGCGTATGTGTGCTGAAGCCCCCGTGGCAGCCGGCGGTTCAGCGCCACCGACAGTGGCACCTCGAGCAACCGGCTCGACCCTGGGTGCGTCGCGGTGTCATAGGCCAGAAAGTACGGGCGCAACGGAGCCTCCACAAACTCAGGCCCACCTTTATGACTCTCGTAGAAGAGCGGCGCGACGCTCGACTCCACTTCATAACCGCTGCGCTCCAGCGCCGAGACGTGGTCCGCCGAGAATCCGAACCGGCCGGAGCGATAGGAGACGGGCCGCCGCCCCACCGCACGTTCGATGGCTTCCGTCAGCGACGCCAGCTGCGCCTCGAACTGAGGCCGCGGCAGCATCGACGCGTATGGATGCTTTCGGACATCGTCGTCTGTGCACGGCGGGGTCTCCCACGCGTGGTGGTGCGCCCCGATCTCACAGTCGCCGCCCGCATCGAGCGTCCGCAGCACCTCGGCCGAGCGCGCATCGGTCGCGACCGGATAGGTGATGACGTAGGTCGGCCGGACGTTGTGTCGCGCAAACAGCGCGTGCAGCCTCGGCAGCGCGTAAATGTTCTCGAACCGCTGGTTCAGCCGTGCCGCGGCGTCCCACTGGTTGTCACCTTCGGTATCAATTCCTACGAGTAAGTGCATCGTCAGGGTGCTTCAGGGTGCTTAAGCACCCCTTTATCTGTCCTGATCCGAATCGCCGAGCGTGATGTGCCAGTTCGACGTGCGTTCGTAGAACCCCGGATCGAGATCGATGCCGTTGACCTTGGCGACGAACTCCAGTGTCGACTTCACCTGGAAGTAGCCGGACCGTTTGAGCAGCCGAACGAACTTCGCGTGCATCGCAAAGGCGCGGATCTTGTCCGAGTCGGCCTGGCGCGCCTCGCGGTCGATCCAGCCGAGCAGCGTCCGCATGCCGCTCTCGTCGTCGGGGTCGACCAGAAAATCCACGACGAGCGTGACGCGCCCGCGGGGTTCGGGAAAACTCCGGTACACCGCATAGCCGACGTTGCGGTCGTTGCGGCGCAGCGCCGCGATGCTGTAACGGACGTGAGGCGCGTTGACGTATTTCCAGTTCAGGTACGCGGCGTCGCGCCGCACTGCGAGATCGAATTTCGGCGCGAGCTCTTCCCAGAGCGCCGTGAAGCTGTCATCGAAGCGCTGGATCAGCCGCACTTCCGCGCCGAGCGGCCGGTCGCGCCCCACGATCTTGACGATCGGCAACGTCAGCGCCGAGACGAGACGATTCAGGCCGGTCGGCCAGTTCGGCCGACGCAGGGCGCGCCGGGTGAGTGGCTTCACGAAACACGGCACGGGGCCCACGTCCGGCCAGCGCATCTTCTGAAACAGCCGGTACGACGATTCGGAAAGCCCCAGCCCGAGCGACGCGCCGACGTTGCGATCCCAGGTCCGGAACAACTGCTCGCCGAGCCCCTGTCGCTGCCGTTCCGGAGCGACCATGACGTCCGTGCCCCACGAGCCCTGCACTTCGCGCCCGCCCAGTGACACGCGCACGGGCATCGTCGCGTATTGGCCGACGATCGCGGGTCCTTCGCGCGCGATCCAGATCTCCGGCTCGTGGCCGGGATTGTTCGGGTTGCGGCGGTACTGCCATTCCCACCGCAGCCGGCTCGACTCCGCCGCGTCGTTGCCGAACACCCGGCGGTACAGCCCCTCGACGGCACGCTTGTCGTCCGCCCGGTAGCGGTCGATCTCGGCCACGTTATGTCGCCGCCTCCGCGAGCACGTACTCCATGTTGCTGATCAACGCATCCTGCGTGAGCGGGCTGTCGCGCAGCCACCGCCCCACGGGACCCGGCATGCGCCGCACCGTCGCGGTCGCGTGCAGTTCCTCGCGGACGATCCGCAGCCCCGACGCCTCGATCTGCGCCCGCAGCCTCCGCACGCGGACCTTCTCGAGCAGGTCGTCATGCTTGACCTCGCCGCGGCGCGCCGCTTTGATGAACGAGTTCTCGTTGGCCGGCTCCCGCAGCGTCCACGGCGCATACCGCGCGAGTTTCTGAAACGTCGCGAACGCCACGCGGCGGCCCGCGATCAGGTGCAGCGGAACCGGAATCTTCAACCGCGGCAGATGCGCGCCGGCAAACGACAAATAGGGCGCGGTCGACAGATACACGTGGCCGCCAGGGGCGAGCACCCGGGCGCACTCCCGAAGGTACAGCGGCGCATCCGCGACGTGTTCGATGACGGCGTGCGAGAGCACGAGGTCGAAGGACTGGCCGGGAAACGGCAGCGCCATGCCGTCGGCCAGCGTGAAATGCAGGTTCGTGAGCGACCGCTCGCGTCCGAGGCGCACGCCTGCGTCCTGGAACCGCTCCGCCGGGTCTATCCCGACAACCATGTCTGCATCTTCCGCAAGCGACAGCGGCATCCCGCCGCCACCGCAGCCGGCATCCAGGACCCGGCCCCTGAGCGGTACGCCGGCCCGCTCCAGAAAGGCGATGACCTTCGCGCTCCGGTAATACTCGAAGAGCGCGTAGTCGTACTCCGAGCGGAAGCGAAGATCCGCATGCGCCTTGATGGCGCGCTCGTCAATTCTGCGCACGACCGGTAGTCAGCCGAGCTTTGTTCGGATCGGCGCCGAACTTGTCGATCAGCGCGGCGCGATCGTGGCCGGTGGCAGTCTCCGCCACGTCGAAGGTCATTATGATGGCGCGGTGAGGGTAGGCCTCGATCACGTCCCGGATCACAGGATTGTTCTTCTGTGACTCGTAGCCGAGGCTCGGTGCGATATACGTCAAAATATATCGCACATCGTCACGCTCCAGCCGATCCTCGTAATTACCGAAGCCCCGCCCGACAAACACCGGCCGGATCCGGTTCTCGAGCGACAGCCCGTTGGCAAGCTTGCCGTGCACGAGCGTACCGGGCGCGAGGACCCGGCCCACGGCGAGGGACGCCTCGTAATTCTCGCGGGTCCGATACCGCGTCCACTGCCAGTACTGCGCAAGGTCACCGGCGGCGGCGAGCGCCGCCAGCAGCGCGGCGACCGCGGGCCGAATCCGCTGCCGCGAGAGCCAGCCATAGGAATGTTCCCATCTCATGCAAACCATCAGCGCCGCGGCCGCCGCGAGCGCCGCCGCGAGACGCACGCCGGGACGCACCTCATAGATGAACGCCAGGCGCACGACGCTGCCAAATACGATGTAGCCCAGCAGCAGCATCAGCGGGAGTGCCGCCCATCGCGCCCAGCGGGGAAAAGCGGCTGGCGCAGGGAACAGCAGGTCGCGTGTCGTCACGACGAGGGAAAAGAGGCCGACGAGTGCAGGGATGAACATGATGTAGCGACGTTCGTTTCCGGAGTCGTGCACCACCAGCTCCGCGAACCCCAGCAGCACCCACAACACGAGCAGCCGTTCCCCGGGCCGCGCCGAGCGCCAGCGAGCAGCGACGCTTGCAATGCCAAGCGCAGCAACCGCCGTGACGAGCCACATCCGAGTGAAGAAGTCATGGTTGATCGGAATCCATGATGCCCGATCCATCAATGCGCGGATGGTATACGACGGCTTTCGCGTGACCGACATCTGCCAATTGTAGAACCTGTACTCCGGCCAGTTCGGCAGGACGAACAGAACGATTGCTGCCGTCGCCGCGATCAGGACGCCAGCCAGTGTCCAGACCGCTGCCCGCACAGCCCCCTCCGACGGTGAGGGCAATCCGAGGCGGGCTCTTATGGAGTGCCCCCGCCAAAGCAGGAGCGTCCACGCCGCGTCGATGACGATGGCGCCCACGAAGAACGCGGCGGAGGCCTTTGTGAACCATGCGAGGATCACTGCGACTCCAGCGAGTACGCCAACTGCCGGGCGCCGCTCTGCCAGCACGTAGGCCGCCCAGCTTGCGACGATGAACGCTGTCATGGTGGATTCCATGAGCGCGGCGCGATTCCACATGACGAACACGAAGTTGGTGGCAAGGAGACCGGCGCCGATGACCCCCGCGCGGTACCCTCCGAGCGCCGCGAGGCCGAGCGCCAGCATGAGGACGGCGAAAAGCCCGGAGACCGCCGGGACCGTGCGAGCCTGCCAGGTGCCAACGCCAAACGCGCGAAACGCAGCGTATTCCAGCGCGGTGAAGACCGGTGTGATGAACATCGGGTTCCACTCGTCGGTCCGCCACGTCCCCAACAGGGCGCGGTTCCGCGCGTTGTGCGCCCACGCACCTTCGTCGTGCCACACGATCCCGACGGTTGAGCGCCAGGGCGGATCGGCCGTCGGCCACGCGCCGCGAAGAAGCGCGCCCAGCAGCAGCGCGGCAAGCACTCCCCCGATGTAGCTCCGCCGGAGCCCGTCAGACATGAGCGGTGAGTCGGTGAATTATAGTAACGGCGTGGATTCCGTCCCGTCGGCCGATCCTACGATACCCGATCTCTCCATGATCGTGCCGACCTATAACGAACGCGAACGAATTGCGGAGCTCGTGTCAGATGTCTTCTCCGCGTGCGAAGCGTACGGCATCGGGCTCGAGATGGTGATCGTCGACGACAACTCGCCGGACGGCACGGGAGAGGTCGCCGATACACTCGCGCGGACGCGGCGGGTGCGGGTCGTTCACCGCTCGGGAAAGCTCGGGTTGGGCACTGCCGTCGTCGCTGGCTTCGGCGTCGCCTCAGCGCCGGTTCTGGGGGTGATGGACGCGGATTTCAGCCATCCGCCCGCGCTGGTGCCAAGGCTGTTGAAGACGTTCCACGCCACCGGCGCGGACGTTGTCGTCGGCAGCCGTTATGTCGCCGGCGGCAGTACGCCAAAGTGGCCGCTGAAACGGCGCCTCCTGTCACGGGCGGCCTGCCTCCTCGCGCGCCCGCTGTCGCCGATCCGGGACGCCGCATCCGGGTTTTTCCTCATTCGGCGCGACGTCGCTGGCGGCGCGGTCATCAAGGCCGGCGGTTTCAAAATCCTGCTCGAGCTGCTGGTGCGCGCGTGGCCGCGAAAGCTCGTCGAGGTCCCCTACCGGTTCGACGATCGGGAGCTGGGCGTGAGCAAAATGAGCCTCGGTGAGGCAGCCGGCTACCTTGTGCAGTTGCGCGAGCTGTACTGGCTGCGGTGGACGGCTGGACCGCGCCCGGCCCGCCAGTATCAGCAGGTGACTGTGGACCACGTCGAGCGAATGCTCGCCGTCACGAGGTAGCGGCGGCCTCGTGCTGGCGCGGGTCAAGGCGCTCTTTCGTAGCCTCGCGATCTACGGATTTGGCGACGTCGCCACCTCCCTCGTCAGCTTTCTGCTCCTTCCCGTCTACACGCGGTATCTCACGGCCGAGGACTACGGCATTATCGCGATGCTGCTCACGGTCGAGGCGGTCGCAAAAATCCTGTTCCGCTTCGGGGTCGACACGGCCTTCATGCGGCTGTACTACGACTGTGCCGATCCCCAGGCGCGTCAGAGGCTTGCCAGCACGATTTTTTTCTTCCTGCTGGCGATCAATGGCGCCGTCCTCCTGGCCGCCGTCGCCGCATCCGGGTGGCTCAGCGCGCAACTCTTCGACACGAACCGGTACTGGCTCCTCGTCGCGCTCGCCCTCGGCAACACGTTCGTCGGGGGGTTCTATTTCATTCCCCTGCAGGTCCTGAGGATTACGGAACGGTCCGGCCAGTTCATCTCATTGGTGTTCGCACGGTCCGCGGGAACCCTGGTCGCGCGGCTGGTGTTGGTGATTGGCGCCGGCATGGGCGTCATCGGGGTCATCGTCGCCGATGTCGTCGTCACGGCGGTCTTCACGCTGGTACTCGTGCCGTGGTTCGCGCCGCTGATTCGCCCGGTCTTCTCACCCGCCCTGCTGCGACAG
The DNA here is from genome assembly GCA_013694635.1 of Acidobacteriota bacterium. Lineage (GTDB taxonomy): Bacteria > Acidobacteriota > Vicinamibacteria > Vicinamibacterales > 2-12-FULL-66-21 > JACDCA01. The sequence goes on from JACDCA010000745.1 coordinate 17,027, forward strand.
GCGCTTGGCTTCGGGCTGCCGCGCATCCCCCACAGCCTTGCGCATCAGGTGATGGGGCTCGCCGACAGGTACTTTCTCAACGCATTCGGCACACTGCGCGACGTCGGCCTGTACTCGATCGGAGCGACGTTCGGGCTGGCGCTGAAGCTGTTTCTCAGCGCGTTCGAATACGCGTGGACGCCGTTCTTCCTCGGCGTCATGAAAGAGCCGGACGCGAAGCGGATCTACAGCACCGTCTCGACTTACGTGATCGCCGCCCTGGTCCTGCTTACCGCGGGTTTCTGCGCGGTCGGCCCCGACCTGGTTCGCCTGATGACCGCAGAGGAGTTCCACCCCTCGGGTGCCGTGACCCCCTGGATCGCGTTGGGCGTCATGTGCCAGGGGGTCTACCTGGTCGGATCCATCGGGTTGATCATCACGCGGAAGACCTCGCGTTACCCGTTGGCCACAGGTATTGCGGCGGCGACGAACCTTGCGGCTAACGCGGTCCTGATTCCACGCTTTGGCCTTATCGGAGCGGCGTGGGCGAACGCCGTTTCGTACGCCACGCTGGCGGCGTTTACGGTCTGGCTGTCATGGCGCGAGTTCCCCATCCCCTACGAATGGCGGCGATTGGCGGCGGTGGCGGCAGCGGGCATCGGCGCTTACCTCGCGGCCGAATTCGCGATCGGGTCCTCTGCCGGCCCGCTCGTGAGCGCGGTGGCCCGCGGCGTGGTCGTGGTCGGCACCTACCTCGGCATCCTTCTGGCCACGGGTTTCCTGCATGCGGGGGAGTTTCGCGTGCTGAACGACATGCGCCGGAGGGCGCTCCGTGGTCGAACGCCGCCGCCTCCGGCGGACCAAGGCGGGCCGGTGGAGATGGCTGGAGAGATCGTCGCCACGACGCACGAATTGAACTCACACAACTCAGCACCTGGAACCCGAAAGACAGGAGACAGCCGGCAGGGCGCGGGAGACTAGCTCTATGTTCTCGTCGCACCGTGAAGATACCGCCCGCGGCGCCACAAGTACGCCGACGCCCCGGCGCCTACCGCCAGGGCGAGTGCGAGCAGCCACGGGCGCCGCGGGTAGACAAGTTTGACGACGTAATCACCGTTTGAGGGCGCGTGAAACCCCAGTTGCCCGTGTACGTCGACGATCGGCACACGCTCGCCGCCATATCTGATCTGCCACGCCGGATAGAAGTTCGTACGCACCACCACGAGATCTCCGGCGTGAACGGATGTCAGGTGGACCTCCGCAGAAAGCGGATCGAGGCCGCGTAGGTCTCCCGCGCCGCTCGCGGACACAACGGAGCGAAAGTCGGGCTCGCGCACTCGGAAGAGCCGCCACCGGCCATGTTGCCACTGTTCGGTGAAGGCATCGCTGCCCGACAGACGCTGGATGGCCATCCGGCTCCAGACGAACAGATCACTCACTCCCCATCGACGCAGCTCGTCCACCAGCTCGCCGTCTTCGATCCAGTCGAGCCGCCGCCCCCCCAGGGCGCCGTTTGCCAGGAGGTTGCGTCGGGCGGGCGCCCATTGCCATCCATCCCACACGCCGGCATAAAAGCGGCGGCCACTGGACGGTGGGAGCAGCGCTTCAAAGTGTGCGCCGAAGGGCGTCCTCTCCATGAGGGTCGAGGGATCCCCGTCCATCTCGGGGTGATAGCTGTTCTCGACCAGAACGAGCGCACCGCGGGCCGATGCAACCCTGTCGATCAGGGCGGCGTCGAAATCACGCAGCGTGCTGACGTGTGGCACCGACGCGAACGACACCTGGATATACAAGGCGATTGTGAACAGGAGCGCGAGGGCCAGCGGCCGTCGAGCGCAGCAGGTCAGGATGAACCAGGCGATGACCGGTGCCATGAACATCGGCTGCATATGCGCGGCGCGAATCATTCCCCAACCGAGGTACTGTGGAACGTACAGTCGCGTGATGGCGATCGTTGCGAGCGAGGCGCAGGCGTAAAATCGCGCCCGGCCGCGTGCCCGGACCGCCGCGAACACGAGAATCGGCAGTAGGACGTTTGCCAGGCCCCGGTAATCGTTGACCCACCTTCCGGGAAGGGCGAGCAGCTCGACGTTGTAGTAAATCCCCCGGGTGAACTCTCGCCATTGGAACGGCGGCTGCTCCAGCACAGCGTTGTTTGGCGTGAAGTACGCGCCGAATGCGAGCGACTCCCACGTCAAGGGCAGTGCGACTACCATCGCGGCAACAAACGCGATCCCTATCCCCACAGCGTGTCGCCAGTCGCGTTCGAGGAGAACCTGGATCGCCAGGTAGCAGCCCACAAAGAGCAGGAACCCCGCATGCGCATAGAGGACCAGCGCCAGCGCCAGGACAAGGAGGGGACCGCCCCACCGACTCTGCCGCATGAGCCGCGCCGCGAGGAGTGCAGCGAACGTCGTCACCACTCCGGCAATGGAATTCGTATCCCCCGCGCCAATGAGCCCGTACGAGTAGCTCGCCGCCAGGACGGCCGCCAGACCCATCGCCACCCACTTCAGCTCCGGGTTCGCGTCTGTCCGCAGATCCAGCCAGACCAGCAGCGGGATGGCGGCGAAAAGCGCCGCGTGAAGGACGTGAAAGCCCAGTTCGCCGCCAAACAGGCTGATGGGGATCCACGCCAGCGCCGCATGCGTCACCGTCAGGTCGGACGAGAGGTGATATCCGCCCAGGAAAGCCCACTGCCACCCGACGACCGCACCGCGGCGAAAGAGTGCGATCTGATCAATCGTGCTCTGATAGCGCGCGGGCCAGTTGTCCAGGAAGGGAATCTTGTTCCACGTGTCGGGTGGAAACCAGGCGAGGAACGCGAATGCCAGAAAAGCGACGCCGCCAAACCCGGCAACCATGGCGGACCGCCCCAGACGGACAGCTCCGCCCACCGGAGCGACGACGGCCAGCCCCGTGGTCATTGCCAGTGCAGCAACGAACCAGACGCTCTTCGCCCCGTGCAGGGCACCCGCGACGCCCGCCCAGCGGCTCGTCAGCAGATAGTTCAGCCAGCAGAGCGCCAGAACTGCGAGAAGGGCTAGACGAGGAAAGGAGAACCAGGGCCTAGAGGTTGCCCAGTTTCGCACGGCTCACAGACCAGGCGTTGTCTTCGGGCCGCCGGAGGAGTCGCCACAGCCGATGTGCGGCGGCGGCGATTCTCCGCTGCCCCGGGAATCGTCGAACCGTGCCGAGCGCCTGGGAGTTCGCCAGGTGCCGTTCGATGGCGTCACGCTCTTGAGGCGTGAGCAACCCTCTGGATGCGCCCGTAATCTCCAGCCCGTAATCCAGATAGCCGTACAGGACGGCGACCGAGATCGCTTTCAGAAGTTTCGCGCGTCCCCGCTCGACGGGCAGCACGGAAACGGCCGCATGGAGCGCCGGAACACTGCGCAGATATAGCGCGTCAGCCCAGATGATCTGTCCGTGCGGTCCACCGGCGCGCCGTCCTTTTGCGCGTTTCCAGTAGCAGGGGCGGAGATCGAAGAGGACGAAGCCGAATTTCCGGAGATAGGTGTCGACATCGGAGAAGAGCGGCTGGCCCGCATAGATGGCGGAAAACTCGACTTCGACTTCGACGCCGACCACGCTGGACGACAAAGCACCCTGAGCGCCCTCGAGCACATATAACTCGCTGCCCTGCGTGTCTGCCTTGATGAAGTCCACGTCCTCGACACCGCCCGCGGCGAGCACGTTGTCAAGCGTATCAGTCGGGATCTCGATGACGGCGGTGGTGTCGAAACGCTCGGGCTCTGGAAAGGAATCGACAAACGTCCGGTCGGGTTTGAAGATCGAGGTCAAGCCCCGGTCGCGCGCGACAAACAACGGCACCGTGCCCCGCCTGTTGTGCAGAGCGGTATTGAAAAACGTAAGAGTCCGATCCGACCGATGACGCTCGACAAGCCTTTCGAACTCCCGTGCGTCAGGCTCAAAACCCAGCACGCGAAGGTGACGTCGAGCCGGAAGCCAGTTGGTCTTCAGGCCACCCCTGGCGCCGATATCAGCAAGGACCAATGGATAACGGTCGTACGCCGGAGCAAAGCGTGAGTCCAGGAATACATCCAAGCCATTCATGATGGGTTACTCGGCGGGTGGGCGTCAATCATCGTCGTCCGATCTGTCAAGACGGTAACCAGGACAAGCTCGTTAGGGCTTGCGCCTCCAGACGGAGAACATGAGAGTCTCCCGGTCGGCGACATAGCGCTCGGTGAGCC
>JACDCA010000663.1 GCA_013694635.1 Acidobacteriota bacterium
GTTCTAGCTGCTGCCAGGACTCCACCATCCGCGCACACTGGACGGTGATCCCCGCGAGACGTTCTTCCGTCGCCTGCGTGTATTCCCGTGTCCGGCGCCAGTCCTCGAGGGCGGCGCTGATGTTCGCCACCTGGGCCTGGATATCGCCTGGACGCGGGTCGCGTTTCAGAATGGTGCTGTCGGCGGGCTCGAGCATATCGGACCTTCCTGAGTAGGGCAGCCGCAGGCTGACATCGTTCAACAACGCCGTGCCGGAGTCTTGTTCGCGTGTGGCGCCATCTTACCAGCACGTGCAAATTTGTGAACCGCACATTACCGCGGGGCGCGGGATGAGGGGCGCAGGGCGGGTCGCAGGGCGCGGGGCTGGCTAGCGCATCATCAGGGTGAAGTACGGCTCCGCCTCAACGGCGATGTTCAGCCCCACAGCACGCGCGATCCTGAACGACCGCGTGAATTATCCGTTGCCGAATCGCACGGTGTCCGCGGTGACCGGGAACTTTGTTGGCCCGACGCTGCTTGCGGTCCGCGCGCACCAGGGAGACGCCCGCGTCGACTGGAGCGCCTCGGCGAGCGACAAGTTCTTCGGCCGCTGCTCATTCGCAACGTATGGTCGGGACCGCTGAATGCGGTCCTTGGCGGGTGGAAGATCGGCGGCATTTTCCAAACGCGCACCGGGCTCCCCATAACGGTCCTGGACTCGCGCAATCTGTCGCAGCAAGGAGATCGCAACGCCGAGCGGCCAAACTGTGTCGGCGATCCTCATCCCGCCGACCAGTCGATCAGTCACTGGCTCGATCTGGCGGCGTTCCAGCGAGCGCCGCTCGGCACGTTCGGCAATTGTCCCGTGGGAGTCGGGCGAGGTCCGGGCTATGCCAACTTCGATCTGATGCTCGGGAAGCGTGTGGAGATCGGCGGTCCACGGTATGCCGAGTTCAGGGTGGAGGCGTTCAACGTTTTGGAATCATCCCAGCTTCGGCGCCCCCGGCCGAGACATCGCGGCACCGGGGACGTTTGGGGTCATCACGACACCGTCAGTTCCCCGCGGGTGATCGAGCTGGTGCTGAAGTTCTACTTCTGACGGAACGCCCGGTCTAGGGCACAGGCTGGCTTTTCATCCAGCCGGAATAAGGGCGATGACGACCTCATCGCCCTTTTTCTTTGGTCGAGCACCCAGTATTGGACGTGAGACCATACTGCGTTCGTCATTCGGAGTTCAGCATTCAGCGTTCATAGTTCGTAGTTTCCATGTCTGGCATCGTCACCCTCGTCATCGTGCTCGCCATCGCGCTCTACGTGTGCTGGCTGATGGTGCAGCCGTTCACGAACGTGATCCTGTGGGCCGCCGTCCTGGCGATCGTGTTCTACCCGATGCACCGGCGCATTCGGGCGCGCGTCGGCAATCCGTCTGTCGCGGCGATTCTCTCCATGGTGCTGGTCGTCGTGCTGATCCTCCTGCCCGCGACGTTCATCACCATTGCTGTCGTTCGGGAGCTCGCGGGGGCCGCAGACAACCTGCAGGCCGGCGTCCAGCGCCTCTCGAGCGCATCGACGATCCCCGGGCTCGGCTGGCTGCTGGAACGGATGAGCGGCTACGTCGACATCGACGCGGCGGCCGCGCAGAAGTTCGTCGCCGAGCGGCTCACGACGCTCGGAGGTGCCCTGGCCGCCAGCACCTTGCTGGTTGTCGGCGGAGCGGTAGGCGCAGTCGTCCAGATGGTGCTCGTCGTCTTCACGTTGTTCTACATGTTCCGGGACGGCGATCGGATCCGGCGGGCGATCTACGACATCCTTCCACTCGAGCGCATCCAGATGCAGGACATCACCGTCCGGACGCGCGACGTCATCGCCGCGACTATCTATGGCGTCCTCCTGATCTCCGCCATTCAGGGAACGCTCGGCACGACCATCTTCTGGATACTCGGGCTGCCGTCGCCACTCCTGTGGGGCGTGGTGATGTTCTTTCTGTCGATGATTCCGATGGCAGGAGCTTTTCTTGTCTGGGTGCCTGCGGCGATCTACCTCGCCCTCACCGGCGCCTACGTCAAGGCGATCATCCTGGTGGTGTGGGGGATTCTCGTCATCGGATCGATCGACAACTTCCTGTCGCCGCGTCTCGTCGGCCGACGCGCGCGCCTGCACGAGCTGCTGATCTTCTTCTCGGTGCTCGGCGGCCTGCAGGTGTTCGGCGTCCTCGGCGTCGTGCTGGGTCCCGTCGTCGTCGCGATCACGCTGGCCCTCATCGAAATGCTTCGCCAGGCCCATCGTCCGCCATCCGAGACGCTGCCCGAGCAGACCGTGATCGAGCAGCAGGCGCAGTTGCGAGAGGCGGACTGAGGCTCTGGTTCAGTATCATCACGCCGATGAATGCCGGAGACCTGTTTCGACACTACCGCGTACTCGAGAAGGTGGGCGAGGGCGGCATGGGTGTCGTGTACCGCGCTCGCGACACGAAACTGGATCGCGACGTCGCGTTGAAGTTCATGGTGCACGCCACCGGCGTCAACCCGGAGCATGCCGATCGGCTCCGGCGTGAGGCGCGGGCGCTCGCCGCCCTGAACCATCCCAACATCCTCACAATCCATGACATCGGTGATGCCGATGGGTTGCCGTTCCTGGTCCTCGAGTGGGTCGGTGGCGGCGCGCTGAACGACACGCCGTTACAGCGGCCGCTCTCCACCGACGAGTTCCTCCGGATCGTGCTGCCGGTCGCCGACGCCCTCGGCACGGCTCACCAGCAGGGGATCGTTCATCGGGATGTCAAACCCGCGAACGTGCTGGTGTGCGACGACGGACGGATAAAGCTGGCGGATTTCGGATTGGCAAAGTTTCGTGATTTGAATCGAGACTTGACTCGGACCGCAGGGATCATCGGGACGGTGGCGTACATGTCCCCCGAGCAGGCATGCGGCGACGAGGTGGGACCGGCGTCTGATGTGTTTTCCCTCGGCGTCCTTGCCTACGAGCTCCTGACCGGCACCCTGCCGTTCAACGGAGACAGTGCGGGCGCGGTGATCGCCGCCATCTTGAGCGGGCGCCACACGCCGCTCACGGAGATGCGTGGACAGGTGCCGGCCGGACTGGCTGCGGTCGTCGAGCGGTGCCTGCAGCGAGAGCCGGATGCCCGCCTTCAATCCGGGAGCGACGCGGCCCGTGCATTTCGACGGGCCCTCTCCGGCGGCCAATTGCCAGCGACGCTGGACAAGGTGGATCCGGAGTTTCATCCGCGACACGATGCGATGCTCCGCCGCGACCAGGACATCAGGTACTGCACCACCTCGGACGGTGTGTGCCTCGCCTATTCCGCCGTGGGTGCGGGCCCGTTCATCGTTCGCGTGCTCGGCCATTTCACGCACCTCGAGATGGAATGGGATTGGCCTGATTTGCGGCGCTTCTGGGAGCAGCTTGCCGAACGGTTTACCGTGGTCCGTTACGACGGCCGGGGCATGGGTCTGTCGGATCCCTACAGCGGCGAATTCACCGAAGAGACGCGGCAGCTCGATCTCGAGGCCGTGCTCACTGCGGTCGGCGCCGAGAGGACCGCGCTGCTGGGAATTTCCGAGGGTGGATGGACTTCGGCGACGTACGCGCTCCAACACCCGGAGCGCATTACGCACCTCATTCTGTACGGCGCGTACAGCCGCGGAGCCCAGGCGCGACCGGGATACGACGCGGAGGAAGATCAGGCGCTATTGACGTTGATCCGAAAAGGCTGGGGACGCGACACACCTGCGTTCCGGCAGGTCTTCACCAGCCAGTTCTTCCGCAGCGACGCCGACCCCGGATTGATCGCCCACTTCAACGAGCTGCAGCCGTGTCGGCCACTCCAGAGACCGCCGCTCGCTACTACGAGTCGTGTCACCGGAGAGGTGACGGACGGGAACTGTACCGGCAGGTCAGGACGCCAACGCTCGTGATCCACTCTCGTGATGACCTGGCCGTCAGGGCCGACGAAGGACGCCTGCTGGCGTCGATCATCCCCGGCGCGCAACTCGTCCTGCTCCCGAGCGGCACGCACTATTTCCCGGCAGATGCGGAAGTCGTCACGAAGGCCGCCGGCGCGATCGCTCGATTCCTTCACGGGTCGGCAGGATGAAGACCTGTACGATCGGGTTAGGATTTGCGAATGCGTGACGCCTTCACTCGCCGAACGTTGCTCCAGGCCCTCACCTGCGTCGGGATTTCGTGGCTCATCAGAGGTGATACGCACGCATTTCAAACACAACTCGCGGCGGCCGAGGCGATGGATCATCTGATCATCGGCGCTGCCGACCTCGACACCGGAATGCAGTGGCTCGAGCAACGCACCGGCGTGCGGGCTGCCATCGGCGGCAGCCATCCGGGCAGAGGCACCCGCAACGCGCTGATTGCACTTCGCGGGAGGCAGTACGTGGAACTCGTCGCGCCCGATCCCGCCCAGCCTGGGAATCTCGCGCCCCACTTGCGGTCGCTCAACGAACCGCGCCTGATTGGCTGGGCCGCCGCAACGCCTGAAATCGAGGCGCTCGCCAAACGAGCTCGCGCCAGGGGGCCTGAACCCACCGCTCCGCGACCGGGATCGCGTGCCCGCCCGGACGGGCGACTCCTCCGATGGACGACGATCGGTATCAGCTCGAAGTTCGCCGCCGGCGGCGTCGATCCGATCCCGTTCTTCATTCAGTGGGCGGCGGATTCTCCGCATCCGTCCAGCGATTCCCCGGCAGGATGCGAGCTGTCATCGCTCGAATTCGAGCATCCTGACTCTGAAACTCTCAGCGCTGCGTTGGCGAGGCTCGAAATTGCCGCAACCGTGCGCAAGGGCCCGTCGGCCGCTATCATCGCCACGCTCCGCACGCCGAAAGGGGCTGTGGTGGTCCGTTGAGCCTCTCGATGTTGGCTTCCACCGGGGCCCGGCTCTGGCTCCTAACGCTCCTTCTCCGCATCGGCGGGCTGGCCACGTCCGCCGCGTTTCTCGCAGTTTTCCTGCCGGCGGACTGGATGGCCTCA
>JACDCA010000762.1 GCA_013694635.1 Acidobacteriota bacterium
GCGGCGAGTCGTGGACGCCGCTCAGCGACGGACAGATCGCCACCGGTTCCATCGGCTCGATCGATGTTTCCGAATCCAATCCGGACGTCGTGTACGTCGGCACGGGGAGCGCCGCGATTCGCAGCAACGTGATCATCGGACGTGGGATCTACAAGTCCACCGACGCGGGACGAACATGGCAGTGCCTCGGACTCAAGGACGGCGGCCAGATCGGATCGGTCCGCGTCCACCCCACGAATCCCGACATCGTCTGGGCCGCTGCTCTGGGTTCCCCCTTCGGTCCCAACGCGGAGCGCGGAATCTTCAAGACCGTCGACGGCGGAAAGACGTGGAAGAAAACGCTGTTCGTCAACAGTGAGACCGGCGGTCGCATCGTCGCCGTGAACATGTCGGATCCGAACGAGCTGTACGCAGGGATGTACAAGGGCTTCCGCAAGGGATGGGACATCATCAGCGGCGGTCCGGCGACAGAAGGCGGCATCTACAAATCTACCGACGGCGGCGATACGTGGAAGAAGCTGTCCAGCGGATTGCCGCAACCGCTCATCGGAAAGATCGACATCGACATCGCGCGCAGCGCGCCGGCGATCGTCTACGCGATGATCGAAGCGCCGGGGGAGCAGGGCGGCTTGTATCGCTCGGACGATGCCGGTTCGACATGGCGAGTGGTCAACACCGCGGGCAACCTGCGATCGCGTCCGTTTTACTTCAACTACGTAGATGTGAATCCGAAGAATCCGGATGAAGTGTGGGTGAACGCGCTCAGCCTCCACAAGTCCAGCAACGGCGGCAAGAGCTTTTCTACCGTGAGCACGCCGCACGGCGACAACATGGGGATCTGGTTCAACCCCGACACGCCGGAGACCTTCATTCAATCAAACGACGGCGGGGCGAACGTGACGCGCGACGGCGGCCGCACGTGGTCCAGCATCCTGAACCAGCCGACGGGGGAGTTCTACATGGTGGCCGTCGACCAGCAGCATCCGTATCTGCTGTACGGACCGCAGCAGGACAACTCGACCGTCGTTCTCCCGAGCGTTCCCCAGGTGTCGTTTGCCTTCGATCATCCCGCGCAGGCGTGGACGCAGGCGTCAGGCTGCGAAACCGGCGGCATCATGCCGACCCCCGACGGCAAAGTGATCTGGGGTGCGTGCAAGGGTGAGCTCGAACGCTTCAGCGTCGAGACGGGCCAGTCGCAGGGACGCTGGATCTATCCACAGAACCGTTACGGCCATCATCCAGCGGACATCAAGTACCGCTTCCCCCGCCAGACCGTCGTGCTCGTCTCCCAGCACGATCCCAAAACCGTCTACCAGGCCTCGCACGTCGTGCACCGGACGACCGACGAGGGTGTGACGTGGCAGGTCATCAGCCCCGATCTCACGTGGAACGATCCGAAGTATCAGATCGTGCCCGGCAATCCGATTACGCGCGACGTGACAGGCGAGGAGGTCTTCTCGTCGATTTACTCGATGGCCGAATCGCTGAGGGATCGAAATGTCTTGTGGGTCGGCGCCAACGATGGTCCGGTCCACGTCACGCGCGACGGCGGTAAGACATGGAAGAACGTCACTCCGAAAGATCTCCCGGCGGGAGGGCGCGTGCAGAACATCGACGCCTCCGCAGCTCGACCCGGAACGGCCTACATCGCCGTGTATCGGTTCCTCTTCGAACATGACCTCGCGCCGTACATCTACCGCACGGACGATTACGGCACGACATGGTCGAAGCTGACGGATGGGACCAACGGGATCCCGGCCGACCACCCGACCCGCGTCGTGCGGGAGGATCCCGACGAGCCTGGCCTGCTGTATGCGGGCACCGAGTTCGGCTTCTTCGTCTCGTTCGACAATGGCGGCGCCTGGCACTCGCTGCAGCGGAATCTTCCGGCGACACCGGTCACCGACCTCCGCGTCCACCGCGGCGACGTCGTCATATCCACGATGGGTCGGGCGTTCTGGATCATGGACGATGTCTCACCGCTGCGGCAGCTCGTGGCGACGATGCGGGGCTCGCGCGGTGGCGTTCGGACGCAGCCGGTCTCCGGGATCGGTGGCCGCGTGGCGGGAGCCGCGGTGGTTCTGCCTCTCGACGGGAAGCCGTCGCCGGTAGATCTCTTGAAGCCGGCGCTGCTTCCGCCCTCGAGCCGCGTCCGCTACCGCGCCGCTGGCGGCGGACGCCGCGGAGGTAGCGGGCCCGAGTATCCCGCCATCTCGCAGGCGATCGACTACCTGCTGCCGGCCGGTTTCAAAGGGACGCTCTCAATGGAGATCAGCGATGCAGGTGGCCGGGTGGTGCGCACGGTGACATCCGCCACCGGGCAAGCAGGCGGCGGTCGTGCGCCGGCAGCCGGTGGAGGGGATGCTGACGATCCCGACATGCGCGGCGGGCGCGGCCGCGGCGGTCCGTCGGTGGTGTTGACGACAAAGCCCGGGCACAACAGGTTCATGTGGGACTACCGCTGGGCGAACGGCGGCCCGCTCGCAGCGCCCGGCAAGTACACGGTGAAGTTGGTGGTTGGCGGGGAGGCCGGCAGCGACGGCATCGGCGCCCAGACGTCCCCGCCCACACGCACCTTCGCCGTAAACGTCGACCCCGGCGTCATCCAAGATGGAACGACCGTCGCGGATCTGGTCGATCAGCAGAACTTTCTCCTCGCGCTGCGCGCCGCGATGAACGACGCCGCGGCAACGCGTCTGCGTCTGCAGCAGGCGATGCAGAAGGGCGGAGTGCAGCCCGCGCCATCCCCAGGCCCAGGCGAGAGCACGACACAACTGCTCCAGAAGCTGCAGCAGGCGAACACGCCGGCGGCAATACTGCAGGCGCTATGGGCGCGACTCGTAACCGCGCCGGGCACCTACGAGCAACCGATGTTGATCGACCAGCTCTCCAGCATCAACCGCGTCGAGAGCGGCGCCGACCAGAGAGTCGGCACGGAGTCCCGCCGCCGGTTGGACGATCTGGTGAAGGAGCTGAAGGCGATTCAAGCGGCACTTCCGAAATAAGTAACCGTAGTCCAGCCCTTCAGGGCTGCTGGAGAGGAACGGATGGCCGAACTCAAGACCAAGGAAACGAAAGCCAGCGTTGGCGGCTTTCTCAAACAGATCCCGGACGCCGCGCGACGGAAGGACGCCGAGAAGATCCTCGCGATGATGAAATCCGTCACAAAAGAGGAGCCGAGGATGTGGGGATCCAGCATCATTGGCTTCGGCCGGCTGCACTACAAGTACGCGTCAGGTCGCGAAGGCGACTGGTTCAAGGCGGGGTTCTCGCCTCGCAAGGACTCATTCACGTTGTATCTGTGCGGCGGCTTCGAACCGCACGCCGATCTGATGGCGAAGCTGGGCAAGTACAAGACCGGCGTTGGCTGCCTCTACGTGAAGAAGCTCGATGACGTGGACGACAAAGTGCTCAGGCAGCTCGTGGCCCGGTCGATGAAGATGAAACCGGGTGCTCCGAACGTTTGATCGAAAACGCGTCGAGATGTCGCTGACGGCCGGCGGGGGAGTCAACCGGCCACTGCGACAATGTCGGCGTACGGACCAGCCCGGAGCGCATGCCTCTACTGGGGCGCGACGCGCTCGCGTGCCTGCGGACGCTGCGCGCGACCCGCGCATCGATCCCGCCCGTGTCGGGTTCCTCGGCTCGAGTCAGGCCGGCTGGATCATTCCGGCGGCCCTCGCCGCGGCCGTCCCCGGCGACGCGCGATTCGCCGTCGTCCTGTCCGCTCCCGCCACCAGCGTCGGGCTCGAATACGCCTACAGCGCCGCCACCGGCGACGGCATCCGGCCGCACGACGCGCTGTCGCCGGAGGCGATCGATGCGCGTGTGGACGCCTATGCCGGGCCGCAGGGGTTCGATCATGTGCCGATCCTGCGCGCGCTGAAGACGCCGACGCTCTGGCTCGTCGGGGAAGACGACGAGAGCATTCCGGTCCGGCACACGCTGCGCAACCTTCGCGCCGCCATCGGCGCCGGTGCTGCGATTACGCTGGGACCTATCCGCGCGCGAACCATGCGCTCGCCGCGGCCGGCGGGCCGCTGCCGTACCTGACCGACGTGATCAATTGGTTGCGCAAAGAGCGCATCCTGCAGTGAATTCCCTCTATTCTCCTCGTGCAAATCCGTATAAATCGCGTATGATCCGCAACAAGAGCGGGGTCCCACCGGAGGGTTGCCGGGGTGCAGGGGTCCCCGGCGATACTAAAGGAGCAGCAGAGAAGATGGCCAAGAGCGCGAAAAAGAGCAGCAGCAAATCAAGCAGCGCCGGCAAGAAGAAGACGAGCGGCCGGAAGCCCAACGCGGCCTTCATGGCCCCCGTGACGCCGGACAGCGCGCTGTCGCAGATCGTCGGCGCCAAGCCGCTCCCGCGGACGGAGCTCACGAAGAAGCTGTGGGTCTACATCAAGAAGAACAACCTGCAGGACCCGAAGAACCGCCGGATGATCAAAGCCGACGAGAACCTGCGCCCGATCTTCGGTAAGCCCCAGGTCAACATGTTCGAAATGACGAAGCTCGTGAACAAGCACGTCAAATAGCGATTCGTGGCTTCACGGCGCAAGGGCGCCGTGGAGCCCCCTTTACTCGATCCCATCTCCAGTCCTACGGATCGCCGCGCGCCCGCGTGCTAACATCGCCGGTCCTGTCTTCACGAGGTATTCCCGAATGAGTTCGCGCCGGTTCATGCCGGCGCTGCTGCTGCTCTTCGTGGGCAGCGGCTGCGCCGCCCTGATCTACGAGATCGTCTGGTTGCAGCTGCTTCAGCTCGTGATCGGTTCGTCGGCCATCTCGCTTGGCGTTCTCCTCGGCACCTTCATGGGCGGCATGTGCATCGGCAGCCTGCTCCTCGCGCGCTTCGTCAGCGGCGATCATCATCCCCTGCGTGTGTATGCGTATCTCGAGCTCGGCATCGGTGCGCTCGGCCTGCTGATCCTCTTCGGGCTGCCCGTGTTGTCGAGTGCGTATACGTCCCTCGGCACCACCGGCGTCGTCGGGCTCCTGCTGCGCGGGATCGCCGCGGCCATCTGCCTGCTGCCACCGACGCTGCTGATGGGCGCGACGCTGCCGGCGATTTCCCGCTGGGTGAAATCGACACCCGAAGGCATGTCGTGGCTCGGCTTCTTCTACGGCGGCAATATCGCCGGCGGCGTGCTCGGCTGCCTGGTGGCGGGTTTCTATCTGCTTCGCGTGCACGACATGGCGATCGCCACGTACGTCGCGGTTGCGCTGAACGTCATCGTCGCCGAGATCGCGCTGGCGCTGGCGCGCGTGACTCTTTACGAGCCCGAGCCGGCGGCGCGGATCAGAGGGCCCAGGGACAAGATCAAGGGCCCCGAGGAGCCCTCGTCCGCGGGTTCGTGGGCGATCTACACGGCCATCGGGCTGTCCGGATTCACGGCGCTCGGCTCTGAGGTCCTGTGGACCCGCACGCTGTCGCTTCTGTTCGGCGGAACGGCGTATACCTTTTCCCTGATCCTCGCGGTCTTTCTCTTTGGTCTCGGGATCGGCAGCAGCATCGGCTCGGCGCTCGCGGCACGAGTCGAACGTCCGCGCCTGGCGTTGGGCTGGTGTCAGATGCTCCTGTGCGCGGCGATGGCATGGACGTCGTACATGCTCACCGACTCGCTGCCCTTCTGGCCCATCAACCCGTCGATCTCGACCAGCCCCTGGTTCAACTTCCAGGTGGATTTCGTGCGCGCGCTCTGGGCGATGCTCCCGGGGGCGATCCTCTGGGGCGCCAGCTTTCCGCTCGCCCTCGCATCGGTCGCCGGCGGACGCCGCGACCCGGCGCGCCTGGTCGGATCCGTATACGCAGCTAATACCCTCGGTGCGATCGGCGGCGCTGTCGGCGGCAGCCTCCTGCTCACCATCTGGCTGGGGACACAACGGTCGCAGCAGGCCCTCATTGTCGTGTCGGCGGTCGCGGCCCTGCTGACGCTCGACGCCGCCCTCGTCGAATCCGACACGAAGAAGCGGCGGATGCAGTTTGCAGGGACGCTTCTCCTGGCCGCGGCAATGGCGGGCGCCGTGCTGCTTGCGCGAACGGTCCACGGCGTGCCGCCGATCCTCGTCGCGTACGGCCGCTATGCCGCCACCCGCGTCGGCGACGCGGACATCATCTACATGGGAGAAGGGTGGAACGCGTCGGTGGCCGTGTCGCGGCTGTCGAACGGCGTGCTCAACTACCACAACGCCGGCAAGGTGCAGGCGTCGAGCGAGCCGCAGGACATGCGCCTCCAGAGGATGCTCGGCCACCTCACGACGCTCATCCCCAGGGATCCGAAGAACGCGCTCGTCATCGGCTGCGGCGCCGGGGTCACGGCCGGCGCCGTGTCGATCGATCCGGCGGTTCAGAAGTTGACGATCGCCGAGATCGAGCCCCTGGTCCCGAGTGTCGTCTCCAAGTACTTTTCCAATCACAACTTCAGCGTCGTCACCAACCCGAAAACGCGCATCCACATCGACGATGCGCGGCACTACCTGATGACGACCGAGGAGAAGTTCGATGCGATCACGTCGGATCCGCTCGACCCGTGGGTCAAGGGGGCGGCGATGCTGTATTCGCGCGAGTTCTTCGAAACCGTCAAGAAGCGCCTCAATCCCGACGGCGTCGTGACGCTGTTCGTGCAGTTGTACGAGAGCAATACCGAAGCGGTGAAGAGCGAGGTCGCGACGTTTCTCGAGGCGTTCCCGAACGGCATGATCTTCGGCAACACGAACAACGGGCAGGGTTACGACATGGTGCTCCTCGGGCAGGTCGAACCGACGGTCATCAATCTGGACGAGATACAGCAGAAGCTCGGACGCCCCGAGTACCAGCCGATCGCCCAGTCACTGGCCGAGGTCGGCATGACGTCGGTCGTGGACCTCTTTGCCACGTTTGCCGGCAACCGCAATCAGCTCCAGCCGTGGCTCGCGGACGCCACGATCAATCGCGACCGCAACCTGAGGCTGCAATATCTCGCCGGCCTCGGCGTGCACCTATACCAGAGCGACATGATCTATGCGCAGATGCTGCGACACGCCGACTATCCGCAGGGAGTGTTCACCGGCTCGGAACAGATCCTTGCGGCCCTGCAACAGTCGATGCGGCAGCAGCACGGAAGGTAACACGTGCCGACGTGCGACGTGCGACGCGCTTGCGTGCGACGTGCTTTCTTGTCGCGATCCTTCAAATCACAGTGATCACACAAAAGCTTCAGTATCCAGTCACCCGCAAAGGTGACGTGGTCGAGGACTATCACGGGACGAAGGTTGCGGATCCGTATCGCTGGCTCGAGGATCTGAATTCGCCCGAGGTTGCGGCGTGGATCGGCGAGCAGAACAAGCTGACGGAAGGCTACCTGCGGGCTCAACCGATCCGGGCACACTTTCAACGCCGGATTGCCCGGCTGTGGAACTTCCGCAAGACAAACCTGCCCGTCACCGAAGCCGGGCGCCTGTTCTACCGGATGAACACCGGCATGCAGCAGCAGTCGCCGCTTTTTATGCGCGACGGGCTGGACGGCCCGCCGACGCTGTTGATCGATCCCAATATTCTGTGGCCCGATGCCACGACGTCGCTGGCATCTTTTTCTCCCTCGCCGGACGCCCGATTGCTCGCCTACACGGTTGCGGAGGGTGGAGCGGACTGGCAGACGATCCGCGTCCGCAGCCTGACGACCGGTCAGGACCTCCCCGACCAGGTCCAGTGGATGCGGTTCTCCGGCCTTTCATGGACGGAGGATGCAAAAGGCTTCTTCTACTCGCGATATCCGGAGCCGTCCCAAGGCCGCGCGATGTCGGCGGCGCTCTCCGGACACGCGCTGTACTACCACGTCGTCGGCAGACCGCAGTCGCAGGACCGGCTGATTTACGAGAACAAGGGCAATCCGACGTGGTTCGTCACCGGCGGTCTGACCGAGGACGGGCGTTATCTGATGATCGTCACCTCGAAAGGATCAGACAACCACAACCGTCTGTACTTCGCGAATCTCGGGGATCCGAAAAAGCCGAACGTCGCGGCGCCCGTGAAACCTCTCATCGAAACAGATGATGCGGAGTTCGGGCCATTTGGCAACAGCGGGCCGGTGCTGTTTCTTCGGAGCGATCGCGGCGCGCCCAACCGAAAAATCATCGCGATCGACGTGCGCAGGCCGGACCCGGCCGCATGGAAAACCATCGTACCGGAAGGATCCAGCGCGATCGAGAACGTCGCGCTCATCGGCGGGCGGATCGTCGTCGAATATCTCGAAGAGGTGAAAAGCAGACTCGCGGTCTTTGGTCTCGACGGTGCCCGCCAGGGGGATGTGACGCTTCCCGGCCCAGGCTCGCTGTCGGGCTTCACCGGCCGCCAGGACTCGACGCTGCTGTTCTATGCGTTCACCTCGCCGCTCTATCCGACGACTGTATTTGCGCATGAGATGAACTCCGGGAGGAGCACTCCCTTCGAAGCGGGCAGGGCGCCGATCGATATGGACCGCTACGAAACGCTGCAGCTCTTTGCGCAATCCAAAGATGGCACCCGCGTACCTTTCTTTCTGACTGCGCGCAAAGGGCTCGCGAAAGACGGCACCAATCCGACGATGATCACCGGGTACGGCGGGTTCTCGGTGAGTACGATGCCCGGCTACAGGCCGGACGTTCCGGCGTGGCTCGACCTCGGTGGCGTCTGGGTCACGGCCAACCTCCGCGGTGGCGCGGAGTACGGTGAGGCGTGGCACAAGGCGGGGATGTTCGAGAAGAAGCAGAACGTCTTCGACGACTTGATCGCCGTGGCTGAGCATCTCGTGAAAGAGCGGTTCACCACTCCCGTGCGTCTCGGTATTTCCGGAGGCTCGAACGGTGGCCTGCTGGTGGCGGCGGTGATGCAGCAGCGTCCCGATCTCTTCGCCGCCGTGCTGCCGGCGGCCGGCGTGCTCGACATGCTCCGCTACGACCGCTTCACGGGAGGCAAGGCGTGGGTGACCGAGTACGGTTCCGCGTCCAGCCCGGAGCACTTTCCGTTCATCTTCAAGTACTCTCCCCTGCATAACCTCCATCCTGGCACCTGCTATCCCGCCACACTGGTGACCACCGCCGACCATGACGATCGGGTGGTGCCCAGTCATTCCTTCAAGTTCATTGCGGCGTTGCAGGCTGCACAGGGATGCGATCGGCCGGTGCTGATCCGTGTCGAGACCGGGGGATCCCACAACTACCGGTCCACCGACAAGCGGATCGCGGAGCTCGCCGACGAGTGGACGTTCGCCGCGGCGCAGATGAAGGTCGCCCCGCCGCGCTGACGGGAGAACCGAGGCTCCCCGCTGAGCTCTGACGGTACCTGCGTTGCAGCACCTCGTGTCGAGGTGGTGGGTGCTGCAGAAACTGATCCTGACATCGATCGTCGCGTCGGCCGCAATGGGATGCGCCGCCCTGGGCGAGCTCCGTGGCCTCGTGCAGGCTCCGCGTTTTGAACAGGAACCAGGCCGGCAGGCAGAAATCCGGCTGCTCGGTCCGAGCGGATCGCTGCCGTCCGGCGGCGCTGGCGTGCGCCTGTGGACGCGCGTCACCAATCCGAATCCGTTTGGTCTGACGCTTGGCACACTCCGGGGCACGCTGCACCTCGAGAACTCGCGCGCCGCCGACGTCGACTTTCCGCTGGGCCTGCCGCTGCGTGCGGGAGAGGACTCGACCGTCCCGATCGACCTTTCCATCAGCTTCGCGGACCTGCCGGGCCTGGCCAATGTTGTCCGCCGAGCAGCCTCGCGTGAGCCGCTGGCCTATCACCTCGAGGGGACAATCGGCGTGAACGCAGGACAGCTCGGCCAACCGACGTTCGGTCCGATGACGCTGCTGAGCGGCGAGTTGCACGGGGTAAGATGATTCACCGCATGGCCTTTCGAGTGTTGTCTGCCGGAATTCTCGCGACCGGACTGATCATGGCGACGCTCCTGGCGCAGACCGCAGGTCTGAACGCCGACGAGAAAGCGCTCGTGGCATTCGTCGACGCGCACAACGCCGACGCGCTCGCGCTGCTCGAGCGCGTGGTGAACATCAACAGCGGAACGCAGAATCACCGCGGCGTGCAGGAGGTCGGGCAAGTCTTTCGCCAGGAGCTCGACACGCTCGGGTTCAAGACGCGCTGGGTGGATGGCGCGCCGTTCAAGCGGGCGGGTCACCTGGTCGACGAACATGCGGGACCCGGTCCGAAGACGCTGCTGATTGGCCATCTCGATACCGTGTTCGAAGCCGACAGCCCGTTTCAGAAGTTCGAGAAGATCGACGAGACCCACGCGCGCGGCCCCGGGGTCATCGACATGAAAGGCGGCAACGTCATCCTCATCCAGGCGCTCAAGGCGCTCGCGTCGACAGGCACTCTCAAGACCATGAACGTCACCATCGTCATGACCGGTGACGAGGAAGACGCAGGAGAGCCGCTCATCGAAGCGCGCAAAGCGCTCGTCGACGCCGCGAAGGGGGCCGCCTCTGCGATCGGGTTCGAAGACGGTCCGGGTGATCCCCGCACCGCCGTCGTCGCCCGCCGTGGCACGTCGGCATGGACGCTGCGCGTGAAGGCACAGCCGGCGCACTCTTCCCAGATCTTCCGCAAAGACATCGGCACCGGCGCGATCTTCGAGGCAGCCCGCATCCTGAACACCCTCCGGGAAAAGATGGCGGGGGAGCCGCATCTCACGTTCAATCCTGGAGCGATCGTCGGAGGCACGTCCGCGGAGTTCGACAACGTTCAGGCCCGCGGCACGGCCTTCGGGAAGACCAACGTCATCGCGGAGCACGCCATCGTCACCGGTGACCTGCGGACGCTGTCGCAGGGGCAGCTCACCAAGGCCAAGAAGACGATGGAGGCGATAGTGGCTGCTACGCTCCCGCACGCGCAGTCGACGATCACGTTCGAAGACGGCTATCCACCGCTCGCCCCGACCGAAGGCAACCACAAGCTCCTGGCGATGTACGACAAGGCAAGCCGCGACGTGGGCGCCGGCCCCGTCGCCGCCGTTGATCCCGATCGCGCAGGGGCCGCCGACGTCTCTTTCGTAGCTGGCGAAGTGAAGATGATCCTCGACGGCGTCGGCTTGATGGGCACCAGCGACCACACCGTCAAGGAAACCGCGGACCTGGCGACCCTGCCGTCCCAGACCAAACGCGCCGCTGTCCTGTTGTACCGCTTATCGAAGTAGTCAGCGTCGGCCCTCGGCATCGGCCGGTCGTCCCAGTTGAGAACCCATCGTAGGGCGTCTCGTGGTACTCTCTCCCGCCATGCCGACAGCCTGGATTCTCGCGCTTGCCCTGTGTGTGCAAGCGGCCCCATCCTCTCGAAACACGTGGGAAAAGGAGTACGCGAAGGGCACACCGGAGTCGTTTGCCGCGACATTCGAGGAGCCGTCGCGTGCGCTCTTCCGGTATCGCGCCGCGATGGCGGGCCTGATGCAGATCAAGCCCGGCATGGCGGTCGCGGAGGTCGGCGCAGGATCCGGATACCTGTCACGTTATCTGGTTGAAAAGGTTGGCCCGACCGGCCGGGTGATCGCCAACGAGCTCGAACCGAAGATGGTGGCTTACATGAACGAGCGCGCCGCTCGGGACGGGGTCAAGAACTTCCAGGCGGTCGAGGGGCAGGCGGCTTCGACCGGGTTCGAACCGGCGTCGATCGATGCGATGGCGGTCGTCTACGCGTTCAGCTTCTTCGATCAGCCAGACGAGATGCTCAAGTCGATGAACGCGTCACTCAAACCAAACGGACTGCTGCTGATCGTGGATGTGCCGCGCGAGGGCATCGACTCGTCCGCGTCAGGCATGGACGCCGAGGAAGTCGTCGCGCTCGCGACCGCTGCGGGATTCACCCGTGAACGCGAAAACGGTATCGTCCCCGGGCATTACGCCCTCATCTTCCGTAAGAAGCAGATATGACACTGAAGTCTCTGATTCTCTTTCTCTCGTTCGCTTTCGTCACCGGGGCGCCGCCTTCTCCCGATCCCTTGACGACGTGGCCCGGGTTCCGCGGCCATGACCTGAGCGGTGTCTCACCCGCGACCAAGGTGCCTGAGCGATGGAGCCAGAAGGACAACGTGAAATGGGTGGCGCCAATTGACGGCAACGGCTGGTCCTCGCCGATCGTCTGGAACGACACGGTTTACGTGACATCGGCGATCGGGAAGAAGCCGTTCAAGCAGCCGTCCGCCGGTTTGTTCGGCAACGACTACATCGCGGAGCTCCGTGAGCAGGGGCTGAGCAACGAAGAGGTCATGAAGCGCGTACAGGCGCGCGACAGCGAGACCCCCGAGGAGGCAGACGAACTGCGTTACATGCTCTACGCGCTCGATGCCCGGACCGGCAAGATCAAGTGGGAGCGGGAAGCCATCCGCACGCTGCCGTTCAGGGGGCGCCACCGCAAGAACACCTACGCGTCGGAAACGCCATTCACCGATGGCGAGCGCGTGTACGTCTCGTTCGGCCAGAACGTCGGGCTGTTCTGTTACTCGATGGACGGCAAGCTGCTGTGGAAAAAGCAGTGGACGCAGCAGCCGATCTACCTCGATTTCGGTACCGCCTCCTCACCGGTGGTCCATGACGGCCGCGTCCTCCTGCTCAACGACAACGAGACCTCTTCCTACATCACTGCCCTCGATGCGAAGACCGGGGTCGAGGTGTGGACGACCCCCCGGCCGGCCGGCGGACCGCTGAACTCTTCCTGGATGACGCCGTTGGTCTGGAAGCATGCGCTCCGGACCGAGATCGTCACGACCGGTCATGGTCTGATCGTCTCTTACGGCCTGGACGGCAAGGAGTTATGGCGCGTCGGTGCAATGTCGCAGTCGACGCCGTCGCCGAGCGCGTGGGACGGAATCCTGTATGTGGGGACCGGCTCGCAAGGGGATGCCAACCGTCCGTTTCTCGCGATCAAACCGGGAGCGGCAGGGGACATCTCGCTGAAGCCCGGCACCACCAGCAACGAGTTCATTACGTGGATGCAGCCTCGTGTGTCCGGCTACACGCCTTCCGCGATCGTCCATGAGGGTAAGGCGTACCTCGTCCACGACACTGGGATTCTCAACGTCCTCGACGCCAAGACCGGGAAGCCCATCTACCGTGCCCGCGTCGGCGGCGGGGGCCACACGTTCTCGGCGTCGCCGGTCGCGTTCGGCTCACGTGTCCTCTTCCTGACCGAAGAGGGGGTCGCTTTCGTCCTCGACACCGGCACCGAATACAAGGAAATCGCCCGGAACGACCTCGGCGAAATGGCCCTGGCATCCCCGGCCGTCGCCGGTAACGCGCTGTACATCCGCACCCAATCCAAGCTCTACAAGATCGCCCGGTAGAAACGGCACGATTTCCGCATTCCTCCCTGCAGAGGAGCGGAAAACATGAAGCGACAGCTCAGTGCGTCGGTGGTTGTTGCGCTGGTGACCTCGGTCTCGCTGGTCAGCGCGCAGACCAAAATCACGGCGCCCAAGAACAAGTACACGCCCGCCCAGGACGTCCAGCTTGGCCGCGAGGCCGCCCAGGAGGTCCAGCAGAAGCTGCCTCTCCTTAGGGACGACAATATCGACGGCTACGTCGACGACATCGGTGAGCGCCTCGTCCAGAACATCCCGCAGGAGTTCCGGCACAACGAGTTCCGCTACACCTTCGACGTCGTCAATCTGCGTGAGATCAATGCCTTCGCGCTTCCGGGCGGCCCGATGTACGCGCATCGCGGCATGATCGAGAAGGCCCGCAGCGAGGCGGAGGTCGCCGGGGTCCTCGCGCACGAGATCAGCCATGTGGCGCTGCGCCACGGCACTGCGCAGGCGAGCAAGGCGGGCAAGTACCAGATGGGGCAGATCGGAAGCGCCATCCTCGGCGCGATCATCGGCGGGCGGGCTGGCGAAGCGGTGTCGACCGTCGGCCAGTTCGGATTCGGCGCCGCGTTCCTGAAGTACTCCCGCGAGTACGAAAAGCAGGCGGACCTGCTCGGGGCGCAGATCATGGCGCGGAGTGGCTACGATCCACGATCGATGGCCTCCATGTTCCAGACGATCGAGAAAGAAGGGGGTTCGCGCGGCCCCGAGTGGCTGAGCAACCACCCAAACCCTGGCAACCGCGTCCAGTACATCACCCAGGAGGCGCAGGCGCTGCGGGTCGAGAACGCCGTCAACGACACGCGGCAGTTCCAGAACGTCCAGGCGCGGCTGCGTTCCATGTCCCCGGCGCCGACGTCGGAGGAAGTGGCCCGAAGCGGCGGCGGAAACCGAAATCCCTCCGGGACGAGCGGCACCGTCCGGCCAAGCGGTCGGGTGGAGCCGCCGGCCTCGCGCTATACGACCTACAACGAAGGCAACCTGTTCCGTGTCAGCGTGCCGTCCAACTGGCGCGAAATGCCGAGTGAAACCCAGGTGACGTTCGCGCCTGAAGGGGGCTACGGCGCGATCAACAACCAGAGTGTTTTCACGCACGGGGTACAGATTGGGGTGGCGCGAAACGAGACGCACGACCTGCAGCAGGCGACCGACGAACTGCTCCAGTCGCTCGCGCAGTCGAATCGCGGCATGAGCCGGCCGTCGGGTTACGCCCGCGCGAACATCGGCGGACGCCAGGGCCTGCACACCGTCGTCGCCAACGACGCCGACAGCACAGGGCGCGAACGGTTGGCTGTTTACACGACGCAGTTGTCGGACGGCTCGCTGTTCTACATGATCGGCGTCGCGCCGGAGAATGAATACCGCAGCTACGACCGGGTGTTCTCGCAGATCGCTAGTTCCATTCGCTTCAGCCGGTAGTTACGACAGGAGATCCGGGGACAGGAGACACTATGTTTCCTGATCTCTTGATCTCCTGTTTATTATTCCGGGCATGAGACCCATCGCATTTCTCGCCGTCCTGTGCCTCCCGCTCTACGGCCTCGCCTCTCAAAGCCCCGACAACCCTGAATCAAAGGTCGACGCAGTGTTTTCGCGCTGGACGCGCGTGACGCCGGGTTGCGCGGTAGGGGTTGGCCGGGGTGGATCGCCCGTGCTGCAGAAGGCTTATGGCATGGCGGATCTCGAGCACGACGTACCCAACGTCCCCGACACCATCTTCGAGGCGGGATCGGTGTCGAAGCAGTTCACCGCTGCGGCGGTCCTGCTGCTCACGCAGGAACGGAAACTGTCGCTCGACGACCAGGCGCGCAAGTACCTGCCGGAACTGCCCGAGTATGCGACGCCGCTCACCGTCCGGCAGATGCTGCAGCACACCAGCGGTCTTCGCGACTGGGGAGAGATCGCGGCGATCGCGGGCTGGCCGAGGACGTCCCGTGCCCACACCCACGCGCACGTGCTCGACATCGTCGGCCGGCAGAAGGCGCTGAACTTCCCGTCCGGCACCCAGTGGTCCTACAGCAATACGGGATACAACCTCGCAGCCGTTCTGGTGTCGCGCGTGAGCGGAAAGTCGTTCGCCGAGTTCTCGCAGGAACGCATCTTCGGTCCGCTCGGCATGACGCGGACCTCGTGGCGCGACGACTACACACGCATCGTCAAGGGGCGGGCGATCGCCTACTCGTCGGCGGCGGACGGGTTCAGGACGAACATGCCGTTCGAGAACGTGCACGGCAACGGCGGATTGCTCACGACGGTCGGCGATCTCCTGAAGTGGAACGAGAACTTCGTGACGCCGAAAGTCGGCGACGCGGCCTTCGTGAAGATCCAGCAGGAGCCTGGGCGGCTCAACGACGGCCAGCCGCACGAGTACGCCCTCGGCCTCACTGTACGGCCATACAAGGGAGTGCCGGAGGTCAGCCACAGCGGGGCGACCGCCGGCTATCGCGCGCACCTGACGCGCTTTCCGGAACAGCATCTGTCGGTCGCCGTCCTTTGCAACGTGAGCACGGGCACTGCGACGCAGTACGCACAAACGGTCGCGGAGTTGTACCTCGGAGATGCAATCAAAGCGATGACGGCGCCGCCAGCGCAGCGTCCTGCCCGCAGCGCCACTACCTTTACACCCGAAACGAAGGACCTCGCCGCATACGCCGGACGGTACTACAGCGAAGAGGCGGAGGTCGTCTACGAAATCGCACTCGACGGAGCCGCCATCGTGATGAAACGCAGACCCGACATGACGTTCCCTCTCCGGCCCGTCGCGCGCGATGAGTTCAGCGGGCCCGGCGGCACCATCAAGTTCCTGCGCAGCCCCTCGGGCGAGGTCAACGAGATCAGCTTCCGGGGGTCTCGCGTGTTCGATCTCCGCTTCCAGCGCCAGTAAGACCTACAGGAGTCCTGACCTCCCTGCGCGGTTCCCCGACAGCGCGCCGCCATTCACCGAAAGCCCCGATCAGGGGCTGCAGCGGTCCGTATTGTTAGGTCATGACACTCGCGGCAACCAGACAATACGCCTTGGCGCTCAGTGCCATCGTCGGTGTCGTTGCGGGCATCGTCGCTGCTGCGCTGATCGCGGCCGTGCTCGGCAGTCCCGAGCGAGTCGTACTGGCGATGAACGACGACGATCTGTCGTCGGTCGTTTATCTCATCCTCGACAGGCTGGTAGCGGTTGCCACCGCTATCTGGCGTGTGATCTTGTAAAGATTCCCAGGCCGACTAAAGGCTTCTACTTGCGCAACGGTGGTGTCGTCTGTGGCGGACGACGATGGCGGGTGGCCTGTTCATAGGAATAGGCGAGCCGGATCAGCGTTGGCTCATCCCAGGCGCGGCCGAAGAACGTGACGCCCGCCGGCAGCCTGCCGCCGAGCGTGTAACCCATCGGGACGCTGATCGACGGGAAGCCGGTGACCGGTGAGAACACCTGGCTGTTGTCTCCGTGCGGCGTATTCAGGTCGCCGATCAGCCGGGGAGGGTTACTCCACGTCGGATAGACGAACGCATCCAGCGTGTGCGTCTCTATGGTCTTGACGACCGCGGCCCGGAACCGTTCGCGGTACTCCGCCTCCACCTTGCACGCTGCCGAGTCGAGAGCGTTCTCGGCCCCTTCCTGGGACCGCGTGAGGCGCAGCTCCACTGACGGATGAAAACGGCGGGTCTTGATGATCGCTTCGAGGTTCTTGACGGGTACGCGCTCACCGAGCGACGCCAGGTACTTGTTGATGTCGTGCTTGAATCCTCCGCAGGGCGCCGCGCCTTGCGGACGCCGGATCTCGGTCAGTCCTTCGATGGTCGCGGGGTCCACGATCGTGGCCCCAGCCTTTTTCATGTCCGCGAGGGCCGACATGAACACTGCGACGATCTCCGACGACGTCGATTCGCGCTCATACGCCTGCCGCAGGACGCCGATCCTGGCGCCCTTCAATCCGTTCTTCACGAGCGACGCTCGATAGTCCGGGATCGTTGACGGCCGGCCTCCGGGCCGCAAACCGGCGGGCTCGAATTCCTTCGTGAGGGTTACCGGATCGGCCGGATCCTCTCCAACGATGACCTGGAATACCGCGACCGCATCCTCGAGGGTCCGCGCCATGGGCCCGGCGATATCTGCCAGCAGATTCAGGGGAACGACGCCAGCGCGGCTGGTCAGCCCCATCGTCGAACGAATGCCCGCGAGCGCCTGATGCGACGACGGCCCACGGATCGAGTTGCCGGTGTCGCTTCCGAGGCCCACTGCGCCGAGGTTGGCGGCAACCGCGGCGGCCGTTCCGCCGCTCGACCCGGCGGTGACACGATCGAGCGCATACGGATTTCGCGAATAGCCAGGGACCACCGAGCTGACGGTTTCATAGGGGCTGAACGCCCACTCGGCCATGTTCGACTTCGCGATGATGAGCGCACCGGCGTCCTTTATCCGCTTCACCTGGAACGCATCACGGCCGGGATCGAAGCCCGCCAGCGCAAGCGACCCGGCGGCGGTTTGCAGGCCAGCCGTTTCGAAGTTGTCTTTGACAATGAAAGGAACGCAGTGGAGGGGCCCGGAAGGTCCCGACGCTTTCATTCGCCGGTCCAGTTCGGCTGCCTGCGTGCGTGCCTCTGGATTGATGACGGTGATGGCATTCAGCGCCGGTCCCTGTTTGTCGAAGGCCTCGATGCGTCGCAGGTAAGCATCGACGATCGCCAGGCACGTCAGCTGTCCGCCTTTCATTGCGGCGTGAATCCCCGCGATCGTCGTTTCTTCGAGCGGGAAGCCGGCTCGCTGCGATTGTGGGACGAGCAGTGTGATGGCTGCGCAGAAAATAACAATCGGCGACGCTGTGTTGGCCCGTGTTGCACCGTGTTGCACCGTGGCCCGTGTTGAACCGTGGCTCTTCACGCGGCGTATCTTATACTCGCTGCGCGGGGCGCGGGCGCTACGCGGGATGCGAAAGCGGGGAAACGATGACACTGGCAGTTTTGATGCTCGCGGCGTTGATGCAGGCGCCAACCGCGGACCCGTCGGAGATCCATAACTTCCTCCAGTTGACGCCTGACTTCTGCACCGCCGGCCAGCCGCGCATCGAGCACTTCGCCGCGCTGAAATCGAAAGGTGTCAAGGCGGTTCTGAACCTTCGGCAACCGAGCGAGCATCGCGCCGACGAGGAAAAGGCGGCGGTCGAAGCTGCTGGGATGAAGTATTTCAACATCCCCGTCGTTTACGCCAAGCCGACCGACGAGCAGGTGGACGAGTTCCTGAAAATCACGGACGACGTCACCAACCGCCCGATGCTGGTGCACTGCACCGCCGCGATTCGCGTCGGCGCCTTCTGGCTGATTCGCCGCGTGATGCGCGACGGCATGAGTTGGGACGCAGCGCTCGAGGAAGCGCGAAAAGTGGGTTTGATCAACGCGCCGCATTTCGACGAGTTCGCCAAGGCCTACATCGAGTCTCACAGGAAATAGAGGACGCTCCGCGATGATCACCGACATCCGTTTGGCCTTACGGCGCCTGCGCGCAGGGCCCATGTTCGCCGTGGGCGTCATCGGCACGCTGGCGCTCGGGATCGCCGCCGCGACCTCGATGT
Organism: Acidobacteriota bacterium; assembly: GCA_013694635.1. GTDB lineage: Bacteria > Acidobacteriota > Vicinamibacteria > Vicinamibacterales > 2-12-FULL-66-21 > JACDCA01. The sequence goes on from JACDCA010000762.1 coordinate 18,874, forward strand.
ATACGGTCATAGACGGCATCCTCCTCAAGCCCCTGCCATTCATGGAACCCGACCGTCTCGTCCGGCTGGGCGCCGACTTCACGGGGCGCGGCCTTCGCGACGTCGGTTTGTCGCAGCCGGAGCTCGAAGACTTCGCCCGCCGGTCAGGGGCGTTCGCGTCGGTCGCGGGCGTCTGGTCGATTACGGCCAACCTGGTCGGGGCCGACCGTCCGGAGCGTGTCGAGGTGCTGCTCGCCAGCGCAGATTACTTCGCGTTGCTCGGCGCCCGCGCGGCAGTTGGCCGGACGTTCACGCAGGCGGACGAGCAGCCGGGCATCGCGGCCCCGATCCTGATCAGCGACGAGTTCTGGCGCCGCGCTTTCGGTGCGTCGCCGACCGTGCTCGGACGCACGCTGCGCATTGACGACGATCCGTACGAGGTGGTTGGCGTAATGCCCGCGGGGTTCCGCCATCCGGCCGCTACGGTCGAGACCGACGTGGATGTCTGGGCGGCGTCCGGATGGAAATCGGCGCCGTTCCCGCCGCCGGCGTACAGCGCCCGGTTCA
>JACDCA010000004.1 GCA_013694635.1 Acidobacteriota bacterium
ATACCTTTGAAATGGCCTGGGCGCGCCGGGTGCCGACCTTGCGATACGTCTGCGACCACCCATCGCGCCCTCGAGGCATGGTGACGGCGACGATCAGCTCGTCGGCCGCAAGGTCCATTATCTTGTACCCCGTGTGGAACTCGCCGTACGGTACCACCCGGCGGCCGCGCACCGAGGCGATGTGCAGGGCGGCATCGTAGACGAGGAGCGCGGGTGGAAGATCCGCCGCTGGAGAGCCGTTCGCGATGTTCCCCCCGACGGTGCCCTGGTTCTGGATGGCGATCGCCCCGGTTTCACGCGCCGCCGCGCACACGAGCGGGAACTCCCGCTGAAGGGTCGTGTCGGCAAGCAGGTCGCTGTACGTGGCCAGCGCACCGATCCTCACCAGGCTGTCAGTCGACTCAATGCCGCGCAGGTCGTCGATGTTCCACAAACTGAGCAAGCGCCGCTTCGGCAGCCTGCCGGCCTCCATCAGCACCATGAGGTCGGTGCCGCCAGCAAACGGCATCCACGCGCCTGGCTCCGCCGCCAGGACCGCGAGGGCGTGGTCGAGCGACGAGGCACTCCGCATGTGATGGTCTGCGAGCCGGGTTCTCACGACGTGGCGGCGGCCCTCTGCGCCTGAACCGCCGACAGCACAGATTCGAAGATCCGAACGTATCCGGTGCAACGACAGAGATTGCCTGAGAGCGCGATCCGGACATCGTCCATCGAGGGGTTCGGAATCCTGTCGAGGAGGTTGACCGCGGCCAGCACCATGCCGGGCGTGCAAATGCCGCACTGAGCTCCGCCGTGCTCGAGGAACGCCTGCTGGACCGCGTGCAGCTTCCCGACGCCAATGCCCTCGATCGTCACGATCGACGCCCCGTCGGCATGAAGCAAGGGGACGAGACAGCTGTTGACCAGGCGTCCGTCGATCAACACGCCGCACGCGCCGCACTCCCCTTCTCCGCATCCTTCCTTGGTGCCGGTCAGGTGCAGCGACGTGCGCAGAACGTCGAGCAGCCGCGACAGGGGATGCCCCTGTACCGTCACCTCATCGCCGTTGACACGGCATCGGAGCTGGACGCTGTGGCTATCCAACAGCTGGCTCCATCAGCGATGCAATCGCCTCCGGTGTGAGCGGGAGCTTGCGGACGTCCGCACCCGTGGCGTGCGCAATGGCGTTGGCAATCGCCGGCGCCGGACCATCCATGGGGAGCTCACCGATCCCTTTGGCGCCCGCAGGTCCATGCGGATAAGGGACTTCCTCGAAGTAGACGCGGATCGGAGGGAGATCGACCGATGTCGGCATGATGTAGTTGGTCATCTGCGCGTTGGCCATCCGTCCTTCGCGCCACGCCACGTCCTCGTAGAGCGCCCAGCCGATCGCCTGCGCGACGCCCCCTTCGATCTGACCTGACGCAAGCACCGGATTGATGACTTTGCCCACCTCCTGCACGGCGACGAAATCATCCACACGTACCTCGAATGTCACCGTATCGACCGACACTTCGGCCACATATGCGGCCCACGCATACGATCCATACGCGTCACCCTCGTATTTCTCGTCGTCCCACTTTGCATCTTGCGGCGGCCGGTATTGCGCCGAGGCGCGCAAGACTCCCTGCTGCTCGACGTGGACCCGTGATGCGCTGAAGAAATCGTCCCGTGAGTAGCCCTCAGGAGGAAGACCGGCGTCGGCCAGGGTTCGACGGATCGACCGGGCGGCTGATTCCACCAGCTTTCCCACCACCATGCAGGTGCGTGAGGCGACGGTGGGTCCGCTGTTCGGGACGACCGCCGTGTCCGGCTGCACAACGTCCACATCGTCGACATCGACGCCAAGGGCGTCGGCCGCGATCTGCGAAAAGATCGTGATGGTGCCCTGGCCGATCTCGGTGCTGGCGGTCAGAACCCGCACGCGCCCTTCGCGTGTGACTTCGACCGTCGCGATCGAGGCGAGCATGTCTTCGCCGGACCCGGTGAAGCCCGCGCCGTGCATGAAAGTGGCGAACCCGATACCTCTAAGGACGCCGCCTTGGCTTGCCGAGGTCCGGGCAACGGCGTTGCCTTCGGCGAACGCGGCGCGCTTCTCGTGATAATTCGACAGCGCGAGCGCGCGGTCCAGGAT
>JACDCA010000023.1 GCA_013694635.1 Acidobacteriota bacterium
GGGCGTGGTCACCCGACGACACGAACGCCATTTCCCGCTCGTAAGCCCGCAGCGCTTCCTCGTAGTTGCCGCGCAGGTAGTGGACATAGCCGAGACGGGAATGCGCCCCCACGATCTGGAGCCCCGCGTTGCCGGAGATGTACTGCTCCTGCAGTTCCACCGCGCGGCGGCAGATCTCCTCGGCGCGGTCGTACTGCCCTTCCCACGCAAGCAGCATCGACAACTGCAGGTACGAGTACCCGGCTTCGGGGTTCAGTTCGATGGCGCGCTCGAATTCAGGTATCGCTTCGGTGAAAAGTCCCTTGCCCACCCACAGCGCGCGCGCGAGCCCCTGGTGTGCCTGGCCATTGTCGGGTTCGAGACGAATCGCCTCTTTGATCGATACGATGGCCTCGTCGGTCTTGCCGAGCCCCAGGAGGGCGGATCCGAGCCACAGATGCGCGTCCGCGAAGTCGGGGTCGATTGCGAGGGCGCGGCGCTCCAGGTCGATTGCCTTGTGCAGCATCTCGTTGATGCTGAGAAAGTTCCCCTTCAGGCCGTAGGCGCCGCCCAGCGCGGCCCAGGCGATCGCGTATTCCGGGTCGTACCGCGTCGCATCCTCGAACGCGGCGATGGCGCGGTCGATGGACTCACGCGTCGCCTGCCGCAGGTTCATCATGCCGCGCGCGTAGCTCTCGTAGGCCTCGACGGAGCGGGTCTCACGCTTTTCGATTTCCGCCACTTCGCTTCCCTGGAGGGCGACGTTGAGACCGTGGCTCAGTTCGTAGACGATGCGGTCCTGGAGCGCGAAGATTTCGTCGATCTTGCCGTCCACCTTCACCGTGCCACGCAGCTCGCCCGTGGTGACGTCCACGAAATTGGCCGTGATCCTGACCATCCCGCCAAGCCGCTGATAGCCCCCGACCACCACCCACGTGGCACCAAGGCGGCGGCCGATGTCGATCGCCAGAGAATCGTTCAGATGCGCGTCAGAGCTGAGGTTGCGCAGCGCGTCGTACACCCGCGCGCGGCCGATGACGGTCAAGCCGTGAACGTTCTTCAGATCCGAGCTGACGGTTTCGGCGATGCCGGTCCCGATCCAGTCATCAGCCGGTTCGCGCGTGATGTTGGCGAAGGTCATGACCGCGACGGAGCTTTCGACGCGGCGGTGAATTGCCGCAGCGATGCGCGACGTGCGGCGGGGACCCGCATCGAGCTCGCTGGCGACTGCCTTCAGATCGTTATAGATATCGCGAGCCAGCTGGTAGCGGAACTCCGGGGCCTTCTCCAGCGCGCGGCCCACGATCGCGTCCACCGATGGGGGGATGGCGGTGACGAACCGCGAGACCGGTGGCGCGTCCTCGTGAAGGATGCGGTCGATGATCTCCGTCGGTGTCGTACCGACAAACGGCACGCGGCCGGTCAACATCTCGAACAGCACGACGCCGAGCGAGAAGAGGTCCGCGCGGCCGTCGACGGTCTTGCCGAGCGCCTGCTCCGGTGCCATGTAGGAGACGGTGCCGACAACCGTCCCGGCGAGCGTCATCTGCGCGCGTGTCACTTCGGCGGCAGCCTGCCCGGCCACGAATTTCGCCAGGCCGAAATCCAGAACTTTCACGAGCCCGCGCTCGGTCCGCATCAGGTTGGCGCTCTTGATATCGCGATGAATGATTCCGCGGGTGTGGGCCTCGTCGAGCGCATCGGCGATCTGAATGCCTGTCTCGACGGCTTCGCGCGTCGCCAGCGCTCCCTTCGCGACGCGCGAGGAGAGGAGCTCGCCTTCCACGAACTCCATGACAATGAAGTCACGCCCCTCGCTCTCGCCGATGTCGTAGGTGACGGCGATGTTCGGGGAGCGCAGCATCGACGCGGCGCGCGCCTCGTTGAGAAGGCGGGCGCGGCTCTCGGGATCGGACTGGAGGGAGGGCGGGAGAAACTTGAGCGCCACCGGCCGGCCGAGCCGGAGATCATCGGCCCGGTACACCTCGCCCATCCCGCCGGCACCGATGCGGTCGGTGATCCGATAATGCTGAACGGTCGTCCCAATCACGTGCGTCCGGTTGAGTATAGTAAGGATTGAGATCCGTCACCGATTCGCAGCCTCGGTGCTCCTGTTGTTCATTACGACACCGCCAATCCTGCGTGCGGTGTGCGATATCGATTCCCTGAAGCCGCCCGCCGCGACTGCGACCAGCCAGGAGCTTTGCGCGTCGCAGGCAACTACTTCAGTGCCGCCGTCACCGGCCGACCGCTGCAGCAACGAGCACAGCGGCACCCTTGCGACACGCGTCGCGGGCACGGTGCAAATCCACGTTTCGACCCACGCCTATCTCGCTGACTACCCCGGATCCTTCGCGATGGCGCGGCGGCCCGGGCCCGCTGTTGGGCCGAGGCCGACCGCTGAATCTCCGCCTCTTCCCCATCAGACGCCGCTGCGGCTCTGAAC
>JACDCA010000041.1 GCA_013694635.1 Acidobacteriota bacterium
GGCTGAGCATCGGCGCCAGGTGCTCGACCGTGGGGAAGTTCTCGGTCGGACGTCCGGCAACGCGCTGCGTTGGCGAGTCCGGAGTGACGAGGTCGGGATGTTCGGCTTCGAGGCGCTCGAGCTCGTGGAGCAGCCGGTCGAACTCCTGGTCGGACATCTCCGGCGCGTGCAGGATGTAATAGCACTCCTCGTGGTGACGGATCTCCTGCCGGAGCTGCTGGATTCTCGAGAGAGGATCCACCCTACCTGTCGCGGGAGAGCACGTAATCCGGCAGCGCGGCGAGCGCGTCTTTCTCGGGGCTGGGCGGAAAAGCGGCCAGGCACGCCTTCGCACGTTCGGCGTACTCCACCGCGCGGTCGTAGGCGAGCTGCGTGACACGATGCTCGTGGAGCAGCCTGAGAATCTCGCGCCACTGTTCCGGCGTGACAGTTCGTTCCGCAACCACCGAGCGGATCAACCGGCCTGCTTCGTCACCGCCGCGCTGCAGGAGGAGGATGACCGGCAGGGTGACTTTGCCTTCACGAAGATCGGCGCCGATCGGCTTGCCGAGCGCGACCTGGTCGGCGGTGTAGTCGAGAAGATCGTCGACCAGCTGAAACGCGATCCCCAGGTTGAACCCGTAATCGCGAAGCGCCGTCTCCTCTTCGGCGGAGACCGCGCCGAGCATGCCGCCGATCTGCGCACAACCGCCAAACAGAAAGGCGGTCTTGCGGCGGATGATCTCGAAGTGCTCCTCTTCCGTGATGTCGACGTCGCCCGCCTTCGTGAGCTGGTACAACTCCCCTTCGATCATCCGCAGGGTCACGTCGCACAGCTCGCGGATGATCTCCAGCGAGTCGTAGGTGAGCGCCAGCGCCATCGATTTGATGTAGAGGTAGTCGCCGAGGAGGACCGTGATGTCGTTGCCCCACCGGGAGTGCACGGCAAGGCGGCCCCGCCGGAGGTCGGCGCCGTCGATGATGTCGTCGTGCACGAGCGTGGCAGTGTGGATGAACTCCACCACCGATGCATACAGGACCGCGCGCTCGCCCGTGTAGCCGCTCAGGCGCGAGGCCATCAGCAGCACGGCGGGCCTGACACGCTTCCCTCCGCTCTTCTGAATGTAGCGGCCCATTTCCGGGATCAGGGCGACGCGTGACTGGATGTGCCGGTGAAACTCCCGCTCGACGGCGTCGAGGTCTTCGCGGATCGGCTCGAAAATCTGCGCGAGATCGCCGGCGGCTGGTTTTTGGGCTGTGTCGCTCAAAGGGATCGAATAGTGAACGGGTCAGCCCACAATACTGGACTTCCGCGCGCAGTGTCAACGCGCTAAGCCGTTGCAGACAGGCGAATTAGCCGAAGAGATCGGTGAAATTGGCGCGGATGCGTGCCACCATCGCCTCGCGCGTGAGACCGTGCAGTTCCGCCAGGGTCTCGAAGACGCGCGTCACGTAGGCCGGCTCGTTCCGCTTGCCCCGGTGCGGCACGGGCGCGAGGTACGGCGCGTCGGTCTCGCAGAGCATCCGGTCCAGGGGCGTCTGTCGCGCCACCTCGCGGAGTGCTTCCGCCTTCGGAAACGTCACGATGCCGGCAAACGAGAGAGAGAACCCAAGGTCGAGTGCTTCACGCGCCATGGCCAGATCGCCGGTGAAGCAATGGAAAACCGCGCGGCTGCACCCGGACTCCCTGAGGATACGAAAGGTATCGGCGGCGGCCTCGCGAGTGTGAATGATGATCGGAAGGTTCCGCTCCGCGGCCAGGTCGATCTGGGCGCGGAAGATCGCCTGCTGCACGTCACGCGGCGCGAAATCGTAATGGTAATCGAGCCCTATCTCGCCGACGGCGCACGCGCCGGTCGCCTCGAGCGCTCCACGCACGATCTCGACGGCCCGCGCAGGCTCCCCCGCAAAAGGGCCGGCATGGTGCGGGTGGACGCCGGTGGCGAACCGCGCGGCCGGCCACGCCTCGCGAATCACCGCGGCTCGTGATACCTCCGCGCCATTCTCCGATTCCAGAATGCAGAGCGCGGATTTGACGCCCGCTGCGTCCGCGCGGGTGATGACGTCGTTCAGGTCCCCGGAGAACTCCTCGCCCGCAAGATGACAATGAGAATCGATCACATTACCGGACCCGCGTACCGGGCGGAACGTCCGCGTCGAAGCTGACGAGCGTCGCCTTGCCCCCCTCCGGGCTGGCGGCCAGCACCATGCCGTTCGACTCGATGCCCATCAACTTTGCCGGTTTCAGGTTGAACACGATGACCACTGTGCGCCCCACCAGTTGCTCCGGTTCGTAGGCTTCCGCGATCCCGGCGACGAGGGTCCGCTGTTCCGAGCCAACGTCCACCGACAGCTTGATCAGCTTTCGCGAGTTCGGAACTTTCTCCGCAGCGAGCACCTTCGCCGTCCGCAGCTCCACTTTCATGAAGTCGTCGATCGTTATCTTCTCCGCAGAGGGTGCGGAAGGTGCGACGGGTGCGATTGGTGCGTGGGGTGCGGTGGGTGCGACGGGTGCATTCTCGTCCACTGATGTGCTCCTGGATTTCTGACTGGTGTCGACGCGCGGCCACATGGCCGTGCCTTTCGCGATAATTCGCTCGCTCTCGCTCCATCCGGCGGCGTCGAGAGTCATCTTGCTCGCGGGCGTGGACGCTCCCATGCGGCGAAGGATTTCCGCAGCTGAACCGGGCATCACTGGCAGTAGCAGGACGGCCGCGATACGCACCGCTTCCGCGACGTCGAACAGCACCTGTGACAACTCGTCGCGACGAGCGGGATCGCGTGCGATGGCCCAGGGTTCCGTCTCCGCGATGTATTCATTCGACGCGTCGACAATCCGGAACGCGGCGGCCGCACCCTGTTCCAGGGCAAAGCTGTCCATCGCGCCCCGGTAGTCGTCGACCGCCGCGGCTGCAACGTCCTTCAACCTGCCTGGAACGCCAGCGGGCGACAACCGCCCCTCGCGATACTTCTCCGTCATCGTCGCGATACGGCTCACGAGATTTCCAAGGTTGTTGGCGAGGTCGACGTTATACCGGTCTTCGAAACGCTCCCACGTGAAGTCGCCATCACTGCCGAACGAAATCTCCTTCACAAGGTAGAGCCGCAGGGGGTCGGGGCCGAACTTCTGCGCCGCCTCGAGTGGCTCGATCACCGTCCCGAGCGACTTGCTCATCTTCTCGCCTTTGAAGTTCACCCACCCGTGACCGAACACGCACCGCGGAACAGGCAAACCCGCGCTCATCAGCATCGCCGGCCAGATCACGCAGTGAAAACGCGTGATGTCCTTGCCGATGATGTGCAGATCCGCCGGCCACCACTTCTCGAACAGCTGGGCGTCGGTGCCAAAACCGACAGCGGTCGCATAGTTGATCAACGCGTCGACCCAGACGTAAATGACGCTGGACGGGTCGTCCGGCATCGGGATGCCCCAGGCCTGCCCGGCACGGCTGACCGAGATGTCGTCCAAGCCCCCTTCGAGCAGACGCAGGATCTCGTTACGGCGGACGTCGGGAATCGTGAATCCGGGTTGACGGTTGAAATGCTCGAGCAGCGGCTGGGTGTATTTCGACAGACGGAAAAAGTAGTTCTTCTCCCGGATCCAGTCGGGCTGTGTGCGGTGGACCGGACACAGCCCCTCGATCAGGTCCTTTTCCTGCTTGAAGGCTTCGCACGACACGCAGTACCAGCCTTCGTAAAAGCCTTCATAGATGTCACCGGCGGACGTCATCCGCCGAACGAGCTCTTGCACCCCGGTCTTGTGCCGCGGTTCTGTCGTGCGGATGAAGTCGTCGAAGGAAATATCGAGGCGCTTCCAGACGTCCAGGAACTCCTGGGCCATGCGGTCGCAGTACGCCAGCGGATCTTCGCCGTTCTCTCGCGCTTTCCTGAACACGTTCTGGGAGTGCTCGTCATTACCCATGACGAAATGGGTTTCGGCGCCACAAAGGCGCTGGTAACGCGCGACTACATCCGCGGCGATCTTCTCGTAGGCCGTCCCGAGATGGGGACGGCTGTTCACATAGTCGATGGCGGTTGTCAGGTAGAAGCGAGACATCAAACAGTCGCTAGTCGTTAGTCGATAGTCGTTAGTCCGCGCGGTCGAGCCAAGCCTTCATGGCGATGGCCTGCACGTCCTTGATCGGCATCGCGCGTTCAGCGGCGATCCGAGCGCAGTCGTCGAACTCCGGAGCGGCGTTGATTCTCCGGCCGTCGCGGGAGGCCACTTTGAATCGAATCGTGCCTACAGGCGTGACGACGCTGTGGATTTCACGGTCGAGCCGCTCCCGCATCATTTCCTGGTACCGGACGCCAATCGTGGTGGTCTCGCTGAACAGGATACCTGTGAGCGTTTCGCGCAGAGCGGGCTTCGACAGGATCGTGACCAGGGTGCCGGGGCGCCCTTTCTTCATCTGCACTGGAGCATAAAACACGTCCAGCGCGCCGGCGGCGTGCAGGCGCTCCATGAGCGGACCGAACAGCTGCGGGTTCATGTCGTCGATCTCGCAGGCGATCTCCACGATCCTTTCGGTTGACGTACTCGCCTCATCTCCGACGATCAGGCGGAGCACGTTCGGATGCTTCTCGGGATCGCGGTCCCCCGCACCGTAGCCGATGCTGCGGATGGTCAACGGTGGAAGCGGTCCGTATGCGCCGGCGTACTCCGTCACCAGCAGCGCGCCGGTGGGAGTCACGAGCTCCATCCGCACCTCGCCCGCATAGACAGGCACCCCCTCCAGCAGCCGCGCCGTCGCCGGGGCGGGGACCGGAAAGACGCCGTGCGCGCAGGTCACCGTGCCGCTCCCGACGTTCAGCGGAGACGAGATCACCTGGTCCGCGCCCAGCGTCTCGAGACCGTAAACCGCGCCGACGATGTCGATGATGGAATCGAGGGCGCCGACCTCGTGAAGATGGACGCGGTCGAGCGGCGTGCCATGGATCGCCGATTCGGCGCGCGCGAGCCGGTCGAAGAGATGAATCGCGCGGTCCCGCCCTTCGGGCGACAGCGCCGAGCGCTCGATGAATGCGGCGATCTCTTTCAGCGAGTGATGATGCGAGGCGTCTTCATGAGAGTGCGGGGGGTGCGAACCGCCCTCGTGAGTGTGCGGGGGGTGCGCTCCAGCATCAGAGTGCGGAGAGTGCAGATCGGATTGATGAGGGTCGGTCACGCTGAACTTCGTCGCGGAGATGCCGGCGCGCAGCACGCGCCGTGCGCCGACGGCATGTTCCACCGCGAGGCTGCCCAGCGCCGCGCGCAGGTCCTCGAACGACAACCCGAGGTCCAGCAGGCCGCCGACGACCATGTCGCCGGACACCCCTGAAAAGCAGTCGAAGTAGAGCGTTTTTCCCAATCCTCAACACCTGCAATTCTCGCGGAAGCTGTAGTACTTCACGTCCGCGAGCACGACATGATCGATGACGTCGATGCCCATCAACACCCCTGCCGCCATCAAACGCTCGGTCAGCCGCACGTCGTCTTCGCTCGGCTCGGGGTCGCCGGACGGATGGTTGTGAAACAGCACGATGGCAGCGGCGCCGGCGGCCGCCGCCTCGCGGAACACTTCGCGCGGGTGCACGATGCTCGCGTCGAGTGTGCCGATCGACAGCACCGACGCGCGCAGCACGCGATGCTTGGTGTCGAGCAGCAGCACGCCGAACTGTTCGACCGGCCGGTTCCCGAACTGCGGCAGCAGGAACTCCGCGACCGCCCGGGGGCTCGAGAGCTGCGGCCGGATCTCCCCCCCGCGTGCAAGCGTCCGGCGCCCAAGCTCGATCGCCGCCAGCACCTGCGCGGCCCTCGCCGCGCCTATTCCCGAAAGCTTCCTCAGCTCCCCGTGCCTGGCCCGCACGAGACCGGATAATCCGCCCGAGCCGAGCAGCGCGTTTGCCAGGTCGAGCGCGCTCGCATGCGCCCGCCCCTGACCGAGCACGATCGCCAGCAGCTCGTTGTCGCCCAGCGCCGCGGCGCCCAGGCGCTCGAGCTTCTCGCGCGGTCGATCGTACGTTGCAACCGTCTTCATCGTATGCGATTTCGTGTCGGGCTCTGGATCGATGGACCGATCGGAATATACTGGCCGTTCGATGCGCGTCCTGTCCGTCGTGCTCCTGCCGCTCCTTCTTCTCGCGACGGCCTGCTCAGAACCTCCTCACAAGGAACTCGACCGCGCGCAGGGGGCGATCGACGCCGCACGGGCCGCCGGTGCGGAACAGTACGCGGCCCAGGCGTTCACCGCCGCGACCTCGGCGCTCCAACAGGCGCACGACGCCGTCACCCAGCGCGATTACCGGCTGGCGCTCACCCGCGCGCTCGACGCCAGCGATCGCGCGCAGGACGCGGCGAAAGGGGCCGCCGACGGCAAGGCGCGCGCGCGCAGCGAGGCCGAGAGTGCGATCAACAGCCTCAATGCGGTGCTGGTGAGGCTTCAGGCCGTGATCACCGCCGAGCGCTCGCGTCTTCCAAAGGCCCCACTCGATGCCGCCACCAGGACTCAACGCACCGCGGAACTTGCACTGCAAAAAGCGCGCGCGGCGCTGAGCACGGGAAATTATCTGGAGGCCTTACAAAGCGTGAGGGGTCTCGAGCCCCCGGTCACGGCGCAAATACAAGCGGTTGAGGCCGCCGCCGAGGCACGCCCCGCTAAACCACCGCGGCGTCGCCGCTGAGCCCGCGTCGCAGTCCCCGCACCCTCCGCCAGCCTCCGAATTGGCAGACGCTGCAATCTACAGAAGGCGGCCGAGCGTCAGGACCAGCGCCACGATCACGATGAATCCAACGACGTCCAGCGCGACGCCGTGCCGCATCATCGCGGTGATCGGCACGTGCCCGGAGCTGTAGACGATCGCGTTCGGCGGTGTGGAGATGGGCATCATGAACCCCATGGATGCGCCGAGCGTTGCGC
>JACDCA010000050.1 GCA_013694635.1 Acidobacteriota bacterium
CGTCCGCATGAAAGCCATGCCGGGACGCTGCGCCATTGCAGCCACCAGTCGTTCGGTACTCACGGCCTCGCTCGGGTACAGCACGGCGCACTCGGGAACCGAGCGCATCAGCGACAGGTCCTCGAGCGCCATCTGCGACGGTCCGTCCTCGCCGATCGACACCCCCGCATGCGAGCCGGTGAGCTTGACGTTGAGCGTCGAGATCCCCGCCATCCGGATGAAGTCCGCGGCTCGCGTCAGGAAGCACGCAAAGGTGGAAGGGTAGGGGATGGCGCCACGCGCGGCGAGGCCCATGGCGGCCCCCACCATTACCTGTTCGGCAATGAAGTGCTCGTAAAAGCGGTCCGGCTGGGCCTTCTCGAACCGGTCGCTGAAGGTGGAGTTCTTCACGTCGGCATCGAGCGCGACGACGCGCGAGTCGATGGTGCCGAGGGCGGCGAGGCCAGTGCCCCAGGCTTCCCGGGTCGCGACCAGGTCCCCGAGCTTGTAGGCCGGCGCCGGCAGCTTGGAATAATCCGGCGGCGCAGCCGGCGGGTGACCGTGGGCGTCGGGCTTCCGAATCTCCGGTGGCGGAACGCCGGGGATCATTTGGGCTTCGAGCTCCGCGATCGCCTTGTCCGCTTCCTCTCCCTTCTTGAAGGCCTTGCCGTGCCAGCCGGGTTTCCCCTCCACCGACGACACTCCCTTGCCCTTCACGGTTCGCGCAAGGATCATCGTCGGCCGCTCTTTCGTTGCGCGCGCCTCGTCGTACGCGGCGAGCAGCGCCTCGACATTGTGGCCGTCCACGATCACGGTGTGCCAGCCGAACGCTTTCCACCGCGCGCCGAGAGCGTCCATGTCGTGGTCGAACTGCGTGGGCATGCTCTGGCCGAGGCCGTTGACGTCGATGATGGCGCAGAGGTTGTCGAGCTTCTGATACATCGCCGCATTGGCCGCCTCCCAGACAGACCCTTCCGCCATCTCGCCGTCGCCGAGCAGCACATACGTCCGGTAATCGGAGTTGATGCGGCGCGCGTTGAGGGTTGTGCCGATGGCCGCGCAGATCCCCTGGCCGAGTGACCCGGTGGCAAGGTCGACGAACGGGAGCCGGGGCGTGGGATGCCCTTCGAGATCGGATCCGATCGTGCGCAGCTTCAGCAGCTCTTCACGCGGGAACAAGCCCGCTTCAGCCCAGGCGGCATACAGAATCGGCGCCGCATGCCCCTTCGAGAGCACGAACCGATCGTTGTATGGATTCTTCGGGTCCTTCGGGTCGTACCGCATTTCCCGGAAGAAGAGAGTCGAGACGATCTCCGCCGCCGACATGCAGGTCGTCGGGTGACCGCTGCCTGCTTCCGACGTGGAGCGAATCGAGTCGATTCGGAGCTGAGTGGCGAGGTTCTGGAGCGTGTGCAGTGATGGGGATGTCATGTCAGGGAACGGAAGTCTATCACCGGGAAAGTGCGCGGCGGGCTCGTACGTACTGCGCGGCAAGGGGGCCGTGCTGGAGCGCGCGGGGATGCACGGCGTCGAGCGCGCCAACCGCGTAACGGGACAGCCCTTCCTCCTCGGTCGAGCGGCTGAGACGGTCGAACGCTTCGGCGGCCTCGCAGTTGAGAACAAACGGCTTGAGACGGGCCGCGAGCAGCCCGAAGGCGCCGTCCTCGTCGATCGACGCGCGATCGAAGAACCCGGATTCCTGCTCGTCCCACATCGTCCGGACGGCAAAATGCGCGAGCTCCTCCGCCATCATCCGGTAGACGACGTTCCCGGTCATGTCCCAGGCATCGAGCTGCGCCGTGATCATGGCGACGTGATCGGTCAGCAACCCGCGCACGCCCCCCACGCAGTGCGCGACCCCCTGCCCGGGCCGATATGTCGCGAGCAGGACCGTCTCCAGCGACTGAAGCGCGAGCTGGCCGATCGACTCGTCGCCAAAGACGCGCGACGCGTGCAGCGCGGCCGAGACCATGGCGGCGTTCGCATCGGCCAACCGCGCGCCGTCGCTCTCTTCGGAGGCGCGCCAGCCCTCACCGGGTGCCGACGCCAGTTTCGCCTGGACGTACTCGAGGACATCGGCGGCTCGCCCGAGCCAACGCTCGTTGCCCGTGGTGACGCCTGCCTCGAGATACAGGTCCAGAAGCACGGCGTTGGTCACGAGCAGCTTTTCCCGCTGCGCTTCCTGCCAGTCAGCGCCGAGGGCGCAACGGAAGAAGCCTCCTCCCTCCTCGTCGTAGAGCGCCTTCCAGCCCATGGCGTCCAGCGTGCGGGCCACGTAGCCGGCCATCTCGGAGGAAGCCGACTCGCGAGACAGCTCGAGGGCCAGGCGCACGGGTGCGACGAGCGGAAATTTCGGCGCGCCGCCGAAACCCGCGTGCTGGTGATCGAAGGAGTCGAAGACCATTTTGGCAAGGGCCTCTACGGAGTCAATTCCCAACTCACTCTGTTCGCAGCTTCTGCTCTCTTTGGCAGTTGGGAATCGGAAGTTGGACGTCGACCCTCCAACGCCCGCCTGATGGAGGCGCGAGAGCGCCGACATCATGCGACCTGGCGGTACGAAAGTCCCTCCGCCGAGAATCTCCCCATCGCCGCTGAGAAATGCGGTCGTCGGCAGGCCGCCGAGGTCGTAGCGCTCCACGATGTCGGGACGGCGATCGGCGTCGACGCGGATGGGCACGAACCGGTTGTTGATCTCTTCGGCGATTGCGTGGTCGGCATAGCACTGGGCATCCATGTCGCGGCACGCCCGCGACCACGCGGCGTCGAGCGAGAGCAGCATCACCTTGCCTTCCGCACGCGCGCGCTCGAACGCAACCGCCGACCACGGCAGCCAGCGGACGGCCATCTGCGGGCGCAGCAGGTTCTTCATTCGAGGGGCTGATTATAATGACCTTTCACGATTGGCGATCAGCGATGATGAATGACGTACTCAAGGCGGTCGAAGCGGCGGCCGCGGCGGATGGGGACGCGGACCGGGTGATGGACTCGGTGGTGGAGATCCTGAAAACGCGCGTTCCTCATTACACGTGGGTGGGGATCTATCTACTGGAGGGTGACGAGCTGGTGCTCGGACCCTATCGCGGCAAACCATCCCCGCACACGCGTATTCCCCTGGGGCGCGGGATCTGCGGCGCCGCCGCCACGGAAAAGGCCACGATCATCGTGGACGACGTGGATGCGGATCCACGGTACCTCGCGTGCAGCATCGAGACCAGATCCGAGATCGTCGTGCCGATCATGCGGGGCAACGACGTCCTCGGCGAGATCGACATCGACAGCGACCGCGAGGCCGCGTTCACAGGTGCGGATCGCGAATTGCTGGAGCGCGTGGCGGCG
>JACDCA010000061.1 GCA_013694635.1 Acidobacteriota bacterium
GGGCGTGGCCATTCCTCTCCCGTCACCTGGGGGAATCACCTGTTCCTGACGACGTCGGTGCGCGGTGGCCCCTCGGGCCATACGGCCCCCGATCATCTTGGCTACAACATGCAGCCGGGCTACAAGAATCCTGACAGTCAGGAATCCAATTACAGCTACACCCTGAAAGTTCTCGCGTACGACACGCGTAACGGCAAGCTGTTGTGGGAGCGGACCGCATACGACGGAATCATGTGGGACGATCGCCACCGGAAGAACACCTACGCGTCGAACACCGCCGTCACTGACGGCACGTTGCTGTATGCCTACTTCGAAGCGCCCGGGATTTACGCCTACGACTTCAAGGGTAAGCAGGTGTGGAAGGCGTCGCTCGGAAACATCGCCAAGGGAGGCATGGGTCCCGGCACGTCACCCGTGATCTTCGAGCACCTCGTGATCCTGCAGATCGACCAGGAGATGGGGGCGGGATCCGCCATCGTCGCGCTCGACAAGCGCACCGGCAAGCAGGTGTGGCGCACCGAGCGCACCACACGCCGGACGTGGGGCACTCCCCTGATCGTCCGGACACCGGAGCGCGTCGAACTGATGGCGACGGGTGCCGAGATGCTCGCCGGCTACGAGCCACGGACCGGGAAGGAGCTGTGGCGAGCGGTTCCGGGGCTGCAGAACCATCCGATCCCGAGCACGGTCGCAGGACATGGGCTGGTGTTCTTCTCATCCGGGTATCCAGGCAAGCGCGTGCTCGCCGTTCGGCCTGGACGCGATGGTGACCTTACCGGCACCGATGCGCTGGTCTGGAAATACGACAAGGGCACGTCCTACGTCGCGTCCCCCGTATTGCATGGTCAGTACCTTTATCTGATGACCGACGCAGGCCTCATCACCTGCCTGGACGCCGTCACCGGCACGGTCGTGTACGAGGGCGGACGTCCGACGGTGGCCGGCACCTTTCGTTCGTCACTTGTCGCGTATGGCGACCGGATCCTCCAGACCAGTGAGGACGGGGACACGTTCGTGATCACGGGCGGACCGACGCACGAGATCATCCGGAAGAATTCGGTCGGTGAGCCCGTGTGGGCATCGCTCGCGTTTGCGCGCGGCACCATCTACATCCGCGGCGACAAACACCTGTTCGCCGTTCGATGAGCGCCTGTAGTCCAGCCCTTCAGGGCTGTCGGAAGGAGAACGTCATGGCAATTCGACTCGGCGACGAAGCACCGGATTTCAGAGCGCAGACGACCCAGGGGGACATCAGTTTCCACGACTGGAAGGGGAAGGGCTGGGCCGTGCTCTTCTCGCACCCGAAGGATTTCACGCCGGTCTGCACCACGGAACTTGGCGCGGTCGCCGCGCTGAAGCCGGAGTTCGACAAACGGAATACCAAGGTGATCGGCCTCAGCGTCGACCCCCTGGAATCGCACAAGAAGTGGGAAGGGGACATCAAGGACGTCACGGGGCACCAGGTGAACTTTCCGATGATCGCGGATGCCGATCGCAAGGTTGCAGATCTCTACGGGATGATCCATCCGAATGCGAGCGACACCTTCACCGTCCGCTCCGTCTTCGTCGTCGGGCCCGACAACAAAGTGAAGCTGACGCTGACCTACCCGGCGAGCACCGGCAGGAACTTCCAGGAGATCCTGCGGGTCATCGATTCGCTTCAGCTCACGGCTGGGTACTCGGTGGCAACCCCGGCGGACTGGAAGGATGGAGAGGACGTCATCGTGGTTCCGGCGGTGAGCGATGAGGACGCCCGGGCCAAGTTCCCCAAGGGCTTCGTCGCAAAGAAGCCGTATCTGCGCGTCACGCCGCAGCCGAACAAGTAGCGACGTGGCGCTCGTGGAGCTCGAGCGCACGCTGCGCGTGAAGCTGGCCGACACACTCCCCGGCGTCGAAGCGCAGATGCGCTTCGCACCGGCACAGCCGCGTGCCGGTTGGAAGGCCGGGCACTTTCCCGAGAACGCGCGGATGGCCGCGGCGCTGCTCCTCCTCTATCCCGGCAGCGGCGGGCCCGCGGTGCCGCTCACGGTGCGCGCCAGCGGCCTCGCACGGCATGCAGGGCAGATCAGCCTGCCGGGTGGCGCCTGCGACCCCGGCGAGACGCTCGCCGACACGGCGTTGCGTGAAGCCTCGGAGGAAATTGGCATCGATCCGAGCTGCGTCAGGATTCTCGGCGAGTTGACTCCCGTCCACGTGATTGTGAGCGGATTCACACTCCATCCGGTCGTCGGCGTCACAGACGTCCGTCCCGACTTCGTGGCGGCCACCGGAGAAGTGGAAGAAGTGCTCGAGGTGTCGCTCGATCATCTGCGTGACGCGTCGCGCATTCGCAGCGGCACGCGGGTTCGCGAAGGCGTCGCAGTCGAGTATCCCTACTTCGATTTGCTGGGTCACCAGGTCTGGGGTGCGACTGCGATGGTTCTTGGAGAATTCATCTGCCTCATCTAGGCCTGTCGGCCTGGTCCGCTACCATAGCGGCATGAAGCCACCCGCCGCCTATCCGAAGATCGTTGCGAGCACGGGTCGTGCGCTGCTCGATGTAGTGCGGGGCTGCACGTTCGACGATTTCATCCTGCGGCCACAGAAAAGCATCGTTGCCAGGCGTGATCCGGCGGCGATCGATCTGTCGTGCCGGCTGTCGCGGCGCATCGTGCTGAATCGGCCGATCGTGTCGGCGAACATGGACACGGTGACGCGGGCGCCAATGGCGATCGTGCAGGCCGAAGAGGGAGGGATCGGGATCATCGACCGGGGGTTCCGCCCCGGAGAGATCGAGCCGCAGGTGCGGGAGGTCGAGAAGGTCAAGCGCGCTCAGCACGGCGTCATCGCGGATCCATATCGCATCGCGCCGGAGGCGTCGCTCGAGGAAGCGGCCGCGATGATGGCGCGCTCGCGGGTCGGCACGCTCGTGGTTGCGGATGTCGACGGTCGGCTGCAGGGGATTCTCACGAACCGCGACATCCGTTTCGTTCCGAAGGGGGCCACGCGCGTCGCGGAGCGCATGACCCCGCGCGATCAGCTCGTCGTCCATGAAGGTCCGGTCACCCCCGAGGAAGCCGAGCGTTTGATGGTCAGGCGGAAGATCAAGAAGCTGCCGCTGGTCGACGCGACGGGCCGTCTGCTGGGGCTCGTGACGTCCCGCGACATCAGCCGGCAGCGTCAGCTGCCGTTCGCGACGCGCGACGCACACGGCCGGCTCATGGTCGGAGCGGCGATCGGTGCAACAGGCGATTACCTCGAGAGGGCTGCCGAGTTGATCAAAGCGGGAGTGGACGTCCTCGTGATCGACATCGCGCACGGCCACTCGATGGTCATGCAGCGGGCGATGGAGCAGTTCCGCAAGCGCTTTGGCGACGTCGAGGTGATTGCCGGCAACGTGGCGACTGCCGAAGGCGCCAGGTTCCTGATCGACCTCAGCGCCGACGGTATCAAGGTTGGCATCGGGCCCGGTGGCGGCTGCACCACCCGAATGACGACCAGCTTTGGTGTTCCGCAGGTTCAGGCGCTGGTCGAGTGCCGCCTCGCGGTCGGAGATTCAGCGGTCGGCGTCATCGCCGATGGCGGGATCAAACGCCACGGGGCACTCGCACTGGCCCTGTTGTTCGGCGGCGATTCGACAATGCTCGGGAGCGCGTTCGCCGGCACCGAGGAAGCGCCGGGGGAAGTCGTCCACAAGTCGGTGCTGTTACCCGAATCTGGGAAATCCGTGAAGGTGCCATTCAAGGTGTTGCGCGGGATGGCGTCGATCGAGGCCATCCGCGACCGCCTCGACGTCGAGGACGCGGACAAGGTCGAGCTCGAGGAGATCGGCGCCGAAGGCATGGAAGTCAGTGTGCCGGCGCGCGGCTCGGCCCGTACCATCGTCCGAGAGATGGTCAAGCATCTCTGCTCGTCGATCAGTTACGGCGGCGCCGGCAGCCTGGCCGGCCTGCGCGAGGCCTTCTGGAAAGATCCCAGCGCCTTCGTCATCAAGCAGTCCGACTCCGGCCGACGTGAATCCTACGACCGTGGATAACAGGAGATCAGGAGAAAGCCAACAGGAGATCAGGCGTTCAGGAGTTCTCCTAATCTCTTGACCTCCTGTTAGCCGTCTCTTGATTTCCTGTTGCCCTTACCCGGGGCGATACAGGCCGCAAACGGCGCCGGCGGGATCGCGGATGACGCAGAAGCTTCCACTGGCCATCGGCCGCGGCCCGTCGAGAACCTGACCGCCGAGCGCGGTGCACTCCGCGGCGGCACGCGGCACATCGTCCACCACGATGTAGATCAACCATTG